>NZ_AEVS01000116.1 GCF_000189255.1 Vibrio brasiliensis LMG 20546
ATTAAACAACCCAGCTTTTTAGCTGGGTTTTGTTTTATCTGGCTTATAGGTAGGAATTTATATTCTTCTATTCTTTTGCCAATAAAAAATCCAGCCGAAGCTGGATTTTTGCATTTAGAGTCATGACTTTTTAAATAGCTCAGGAATTATTTCCTTAGCCTAAAAGCCCCAACGCTGAGTTGGGCGCTTGCTTTGCTTGAGCAAGAACTGAGCTCGAAGCCTGAGTAAGGATCTGAGATTTAGTTAGAGCTGTAGTCTCTTTCGCGAAATCTGTATCCTTGATTCGGCTCTTAGACGCATTCACATTCTCGTTAATGTTGTCTAAGTTGTTGATCGCATGGTTGAAGCGGTTTTGGAATGCACCTAGCTCCGCACGGTGACTATCAACAAATTTAAGCGCAGCGTCAACAATCGCAACTGACTCTTGAGCACCGCCAACAGATGTTACGTCAATTGTGTCGACAGTAACTGCTTTAGCTTCACCAATACCTAGTTCACCCGCTAAGCTACCACCAAACGCCGCAGCACCTTCAACACGGTTGTTGTCAGTGAATAGCTGCAGTTTACCATCTTGGTCTACTGACGCTTTCACAAGGTCTGTTTGACCATTGATGTAAGTAGCCAGTTCTTCGATATCGTCGCCAGCTTTAGCATTGATTGCTACGTTTTGCTCTTGGCCAAACTTGTCAGTCAGAGTGATTGTTAAATCGTTAGCACCGCCCTGAACCGTCCAGTCTTTACCTTGACCATTCGCTGCTACGTAGCTGTTGCCACCCATCATAGCATTATCACTGCGCATGTTATTCATGGTTAGCATGACTGCTTCACCGTTGTCCGCACCAATCTGGAATGACTTCGTTGCGAAAGTGCCGTTTAGTAGCTTGTTACCACCAAATGATGTGGTCTCTGCGATACGGTTTAGCTCATCATTTAGCGCTGTGATCTCTTCTTGAATCGCAACACGCTCAGACTTAGAGTTCGAGCCGTTAGCAGATTGCAGTGAGAGGTCACGCATACGTTGTAAGATGTTGGTCGTTTCATTCATGGCACCTTCTGCTGTTTGTGCCATTGAAATACCATCATTTGCGTTACGAACAGCGACGTCTAAACCTCGGCTTTGCACA
Organism: Vibrio brasiliensis LMG 20546; assembly: GCF_000189255.1. Classification (GTDB taxonomy): domain Bacteria; phylum Pseudomonadota; class Gammaproteobacteria; order Enterobacterales; family Vibrionaceae; genus Vibrio; species Vibrio brasiliensis. The sequence goes on from NZ_AEVS01000116.1 coordinate 1,125, forward strand.
TTCAAACGGTTAGAGATTTGCAAGCCAGCCGCGTCATCTTTCGCACTGTTGATCTTAAAACCGGATGAAAGTCTTTCCATCGACGCTTGTTGGGCATTTGACGCGCTATTTAAATAGCGTTGTGCAGTCATCGCCGAAACGTTTGTATTTACATTAACCGCCATAGTGGTTCTCCTATTGATTTCCGTAGACCGGAGGTAAAGGTTTCCGACGTCTCGGCAAACCAATTAGTTCTCTCAAAGTAACCTTATTAGCGACGAGTGATTGATTAACTTTAGAGCTATTTGGTCAAATTCTATAAAATTCTGCTGGAAAACCTATATCGATGACAAAGTTGGCAGATATGAGATCAATTGCTAAAGTTTTGCGTATTTCAGCCGATAAACGCAGATTTTTTGCAGGGGGAGATAGCCGAATAGGATGGTATTTTCTTTGGGCAAAAGAAAAGCCCCTTTTCCTTTGAGAGAACCGGGGCTATTTGGTAGCCAATGCCAATATGGAGATCGAGAGAAATGATCACAGCCTGGCTGCCGTGCTACATAAGTGACTCCAGTGATGGAGCAGGTGAGAGAGAGAACTCCATTACCTGATCACCTATGTTTGCCGTCAAACTTTCACTAACCCCACGTCTAGGTTAACGTTAGTGAAAAGGTTGACCACTACTGCAATAGTGTCATTGCAGAGTTTGGCAACTGTTTTGCTTGAGCAAGTATTGAAGTACCCGCTTGTTGCAGAATTTGTGCTTTGGTCATCGCCGTAGTCTCTTTCGCGAAGTCTGTATCGCGGATTCGACTGTTAGATGCTTCAACGTTTTCTTGGATGTTCGCCAAGTTGTTTATGCTGTGGCTTAGACGGTTTTGCTTAGCACCCAAGTCAGCACGTTGTGAATCTACGTACTTAAGTGCTGCGTCAACGATACCAACTGCGTTCTGAGCGCCACCAACTGAACGAACATCAATGTTCTGTACCGTTGTTTGCACACCAGGCCCGCCGTTCAGACCAAGTTCACTAGCAAGACCACCAGAAATATTCAGGTTGCCTTCCAGGTTAGGCTCTGCGGCAAAGATCTGCAGTCTGCCATCCTGATCAACTGACGCTTTAAACTTGTCTGTCTGACCATTGATGTATGTTGCTAGTTCTTCGATGTCATCGCCTTCTTTAGCGATGATATCAAGAGTTATCGCTTCACCATCTTTAGTCGTGAATTCGAATTTTAGATCTTTCGCTGCGGTAGGTACGCCCCAGTCTTTATCTTTTGCTTTTTCAGCGTCAGAGATAAATGTCTGGCCACCCATACGGAAGTCATCCGCACGAACACTGGTTAACCCCATGATGATTGCTTCACCTGAACTCGCACCAATCTGGAATGATGCTTCACCAAACGAACCATTCAGCAATTTACGACCACCAAATGATGTCGTTTCAGCGATACGGTTAAGTTCGTCTTGTAGCGCTGACACTTCTTCGTGTAGTGCCTGACGTTCTGATGCCGAGTTAGTACCGTTAGCAGACTGTAGTGATAAGTCACGGATACGCTGTAGAATCGATGTTGATTCGTTCATCGCACCTTCCGCAGTCTGAGCAATCGAGATACCATCGTTGGCATTACGCATCGCCACATCCAGGCCACGAGACTGAGCCGTTAGTCGGTTCGAGATCTGTAGGCCAGCCGCATCATCTTTTGCACTGTTGATCTGTTGACCAGAAGACAAACGCTCCATCGAGGTATTCAGATCACCTGTTGCTTTATTTAGGTAACGCTGGGCGGTCATCGCCGAAACGTTAGTATTTACTGTAATGGTCATAGTTTGCTCTCCTATTGAGTTCGCAAGTGCTTGCGAAGCGGCCAGCTTTGTCTCATTTGGAAGCACTGACCGTAAATGCCTTGCTAAGCAGACCTTCTGCCTGCTTAAAACTTATTTGTTTAACTCTTAGCTAGTTAATTCAAGTTATGTGCCAACTATAAAAATCAGAGGAATAAATTAATTTCCCTTTAATTATTAGCAACTTAAATAAAGTGAGCGAAATTCATTCGATTTGAACAATTAGCACTCACTGGGTGCGGCAATCGCTTTGCCGCCCTTTTGCCACCTTACTTGCCACTCTTAACGGCAGTAATTCGGTAACAAACCACATCTATCTCGCACTTATGGCATTGCACATAAGGCATTGAGCTTAGATGTAGTTGAATAATGTTAAGTCTTTGGTTTTACCAAACGCCTGTTGCGATGCCTGCAGGGCTCTTGAGTTTTCATTAAACTCGATAATTGCCTCGGCATAATCAAGGTCTTCAAAATTACTCTTCGACTTAGCCAGCGTCATTTTGAAGTCATCATGCTGCTCTTCTTGAATGTCCAGCGTGTTCAATCTTGCACCGACATCAGTACGTGCTTTGTTCAAGTGAATAAACGCAGCATGGAACTCTTGGGTGATCTGGTGTAACTGAGCAGTATTAGACGAATCTGATACCGAACCACGTGACAGCTCCATTGCATCTTGGAAGGTTTCAAAAACGCTAAACGTACGACGTGGCTCGAGTTCAATCTCATCGCCTTTAGTAATCTGACCTTTTACCTGAATCCTCACGCCTTCGTATTGAATGCCCTCAGCGGGATCAAACGTATCCGCTTTAACCACTGAACCATCTCGCTCAAGCTGGTAACCGTATTTGCCTTCCGGCATATCGACAAAGGTTACTTTGTAGCTGGACTGGTCATCAGGGTCGATGTTGATAGCACGCTCTAACAGCAGTTCGGAAGCATCTTTCAGGTTGTACTTAGGCTCGAAGTCACCGAACGGGTTGTCGATTTCCATAAACAGTTTGCTGCCAGGGTCATTAATTGGCATCTCTAAACTATTGGAGATCTTCATCTTGCGCTGATAGTCATCACCGGCGTAAACCACATCACCGTTTCTATCACGGAAGAAAGGCTGATTTTTTGGCTTGGTGCCAGCAAAAATGTAGTTGCCGGATTCATCCTGCACATTAACCAGGTTAAGGAAGTTATTGGAAATCTCTTCAATTTCTCGACGCTTCGCCAGACGGTCTTCTGGAGACAGAGCACCGTTAATCATTTCCATAACCGTGCGCTTGGCTTCATCGGCAAACTCTTCAGCATTAGAAATAATCACTTCATGGTGCTCAAGACGGTTACGAGTCAAGGTAATCGCATCGGTAAACTGACGTAACTGCTCTTTTTGCTGACCGATATTCTGGATGTAGTGTGTCGCCAAAGGATCATCACTGGCTTTCATCAACTTCTTACCAGAAGCCAACTGAGCCTGGTTATGGTGTACCTTGGCTTCAGAACGACGCAAATCATTCTGTACCGACTGATAGTTATGGAAGCTAGAAATACGGTTCATCATTTATGCCTCCTTATCTCAGCGCCAGAATGGTGTTAAAGGTGTCATTGGCCGCCTGCATGATGCGCGACGAAGCCATATATGCTTGCTGAAACTTCATCATGTTTGCCGCTTCTTCATCGAGGTTTACCCCTGAAATAGAAGCAACTCTCTCTTGGGCCGCTTCTTTTTCTAATCGGGAAACATCCGTCAATCGTGAGGCGGTCGACATCTGCAAGCCAACGTCAGTATTGAGGTTGTGATAGATATCCAGAATCGTCGACTCACCATCGTTGAGTTTTTTATCGGTCTGGATATTTTGCATTTTTAGCAAGTTGCCGTTATCACCTTCCGAAGGGACAAGGTTTGCCGTGAACTTGTCATTAGGTAATGCGCCATCGGTCAGTTCAAATGAGGTGCCCTGAACGGTGACTGCGCCTGATGGAGGATAAGCTTGAGGTTGAAGCAGTACATTGCCTTTGGTATCGGTAACGGCAAACTGTTTGCCGTCCGGCGAGATAATGACCTCAAACTCGCGTAAGTCACCTGCCTGGGCAATACTAAACTTCGCCTTACCCTGAGCAAAGGTTGTCGACGCTTCGTAACTTTGCGCGGCAATATCGCTTGGGTCATTGGTTTCCATCTGCATTTGCGCCGCACCACTGCGCGTCGGACGCAACAGAACGCGCTCACCAGACTCAAGGTCTTGACGAATATCGATACGAATCCCATCAAGCGATATCGAGTTATCGACGACCGGAACAATAAACTGCTCACCTGAAGGACGCGTAATGTAGTAGTCGCCGCCGGTGTATTGCAGTGAATACTCACCACCAATCAGTTGGCTGGTGTCTTCAATAAATACCGCGAGCTCTGCTTCAGAATTGGAAGAGGTCACCACGCGAGACTTAGCAACAACCTCAGAGTTAACGTCAGTAAAGATCAAACCACCAATGTTCCCTCTTAAATCAAGACCTTGAGATTGAAGCTTATTCACTTCATAAGAGAATGAGGTAGCCAGCTTTCCCAGCTCATCCATCAATTGAGGGATCTTCTCATCGCGCATCGATAACATCGCACCGATCTTGCCATCGATGTCTTTGGTGGTGATCGCTTTAATGCCCTTACCTTCAATCATCGCCAGACGACGCTGATGAACATCAGGGTAACCATCAATCATCTTCAGCTCACTGGCTTCTGTGCCTGAAACTAAGGTGTGGCCATTACCGATATGGATATTGAAACCTTCAGCATTTTTACGCGGAGTTACCGTGACTTTGGTATATTCTGATAGCTCTGCCACCAGCTTCTCATGGGTATCCATAAGGTCATTATGTGGCCCTGGTGTACGCATCATCAGACGGTGTAAGTCACGAATTTCTAAGGCAAGTTGGTTCACACGCTCAATACCTAAATCGAGCTTTTTGTTGGTCACATCCGACTGACGACGAATGGTCTCATGGAAATCGTTGAGGTTCTGCGTGATTAGGTTGGCTTTTTCCAACACTACTTTACGCGCACCCACATCATTAGGGCTATCCGCAAGAGATTTAACCCCATCAAACCATTCATTGAGGTTCTCAGGGATTTTCTTAGACGCAACGGATGAGAGCATACTAGAGAGCATCTCAAGGTTGCCTTCATCATCGACTTTATGCGCATAGTTGGTAGTAGATACATTGAGTTCATTAACGGCAAACTGATCCCAGGAGCGGCGAACTTTTTCCACGTGCACGCCCATACCATAGGTTTCCCCACCATACTGGCGCGGCATGTTGTGCCTTGTATCACCGACTGACGGCTATAACCCTCTGTATTTACATTAGAGATGTTATGACCTGTGGTGTTTAGTTGTCTCTGAGCCGTCAGTACGCTTTGCGAACCAAGATTCAGAAGATCAGACGCCATATTGCCCCCAAGAAACCTATAAAAATCAGTATTAACTGAACATCTGGGTTAATAAATGCAATATGTGTGCCAAAGCGAGAAGCGAGAAGCGAGAAGCGAGAAGCGAGAAGCGAGAAGCGAGAAGCGAGAAGCGAGAAGCGAGAAGCGAGAAGCGAGAAGCGAGAAGCGAGAAAATCTTGGAAGGTTGACGTGAAGGCGTCAACCTTTTTTCTGCATTTGAGATATAAGTCCCTAGCAAAAACCTCAGTCTTATAGACTTACTCAGCAGCCCAAGAGCGCACCTCTCGAAGGGCGCAGCCCGGTCTAAATTCTCGCAGGACGAAGTCCGTTCTCTAAGGGCGCAGACCTCGAGCTACATCTGATCTATCCGCGCCTTAACACTTAATACCTTATCGGCATAACGCGGATCGGTCGCGTAGCCTGCTTGGTGGATGCCGCGAATAAACTCTTCATTATTGCCACCATGGCGTAGAGCTGTAGTGTAACGTGGGTTTTCGTTAAGGAAACGAACGTAGTCGTTGAAGCTCTCTTCATAGCTTTGATAAGAACGGAAAGCCGCTTGTTCCTTCACTGGTACACCTTGATGATACTCAAGAGTTTGTGTCGCAACGCGATCACCTGCCCAGCTGCGGTCTGCCTTAATATTGAAGAGGTTGTTACTACTGCCAGCAGCGTTATTAATTACTTTCTGGCCCCAGCCAGTTTCAAGCGCAGCCTGAGCAAGAAGCAGCGATGAATCAATGCCAAGTGCACGTGCCGCTTTCTCGGCATACGGCTTCATTGAAGTAACAAACGACTCTGGTGAATCAAATCGGGAAGGCTGTTTTACAGTAGCGATAGGCGCCGTCGGCTCATCCGCTCTTTGTTGACGGATACGATCGACTTTTTCCATCATGGCTTCAAAGTCTGTATTGCGCGCTTTGGCGTTCTGGTTTTCGACACTACCAGATGAGAGTTGTGCAACGATCATGTCTGCTAATCCTAACGAGCCCGATGCACTCAGTTCACTCGACATCTGCTCATCCATCATCTGACGGTAGAACTGTTGATTCTGGCTATCCATTAGTCCAGACTCAAAAGTCGAGTTGGCGTCACGCATTGATTTGAACAGCATGTTAGTAAAGATAGCTTCAAACTGTTTAGCCGCAGCAGTAAGCGCTTCTTTTTCGCTACCTTCATCGCCATCAACTGCCTTTTGACGAAGCTTGTCGAGGCCAGCAATATCATGAATAAAGCCGATGTCGTTGCCGTTATTAATCATGCTCTACTCCTTTAGATAACAATCAGTTGGCCTTCAATGGCGCCAGCCTGTTTGAGTGCTTGCAGGATTGCCATCAGATCTGAAGGCGCAGCACCGACTTCATTGACTGCACGTACCAGGTCATCCAGAGTCAGACCAGGCTCGAACTTAAACATCTTGCCCTGCTCTTCAGTCACCTCGATATCAGTATCAGGTACCACAACGGTCTCACCGCCACCAAAAGCGTTAGGCTGGCTTACGTTAAGGTTTTCCTTGATAGCGACTGTCATACCACCGTGTGTTACAGCAGCAGGTTTCAGACGCACATGTTTACCCACCACAATCGTACCTGTACGTGAGTTAACGATAATCTTGGCAGAGCCCTCTGCCGGATTAAATTCAATATTCTCAATGGCTGAAAGGAAGGCTACTCGCTGGGTCACATCACGTGGAGCACGTACTTTGACTGACGTTGCATCGACAGCTGACGCCATTTGCGGACCAAGGAAGTTGTTTACCGCATCAGCCATACGCTGAGCAGTGGTAAAATCAGATTCAAGCAAGTTAAAGGTAATGTAGTCACCTCGACTGAACGGCGTAGGAATCTCACGTTCAACCATAGCACCATTAGAAATCATGCCTGCTGTTGGGTTGTTGCCAACAATTTTAGAGCCATCAGCACCTGTCGCACTGAAACCGCTAACCACAAGATTGCCCTGTGCAACGGCATAGATTTGCCCGTCGAGACCTTTCAGCATGGTTTGCATCAGAGTACCGCCACGCAGGCTTTTCGCAGAACCAATTGACGATACAGTGACATCAATAGTCTGACCCTGCTTAGAAAAAGCTGGCAGTTCAGCAGTAACAATTACCGCTGCGACGTTTTTACTTTTTGGCTTAGTGCCCGGTGGCATCTGAATACCAAAATTCTGTAGCATGGCGTTAAAGCTTTGATCGGTAAAGGGTGTTGATTCTCCAGTACCCGGTAAACCCGTTACCAGTCCGTAGCCCACCAGTTGGTTACTACGCACACCAGCAACCTGAGCAACGTCTTTAATTCGCGCTGCCTGTGCTGATGTTGCGATAACCAGCAAGCTTGTAATTAGGAGAAACAACTTTTTCATGACCATACCTTTGCTCTAACTCTGTGCCATCTTTGTTTTGGTGCCAAAAAAGCGGCATCAGATGGATTTAGAGAGATACATTAAAGAATCGTGCCAAGAAACCTGGCTCTTGCATATCTTGCTGAGTTCCAGTGCCTGAGTATTGAATTCTTGCGTTTGAGATGCGATTAGACGCAATAGTATTGTCATAATCGATATCATCTGGACGAATCGTACCACTGAGTCGGATATACTCGTCGCCAGTATTTAACGTTAGCCACTTCTCACCGCGAATCACTAAGTTGCCGTTCGCCAATACCTCAATCACTTCGACCGTAATTGAGCCAGAGATGCTGTTACTTTGATTAGCCGCCGCACTGCCGCTAAATGAGTTGTCGTTACTCAGGTTGTAAGAGAAGTTGTAATCGCCAACGTTAAGTTGTTGCCCACCCACTTCTAGCGGATCCATCGACGCATCATTGTTTTTCGATAGATCAGCATCTGAGCTTTTTGCCGCTTTGGTGCTTTCATCCAGAGTGACGGTAATGATGTCACCAATGCCACGAGGTTTTGAGTCATCATACAGGCTGCTGGTCTGGGCAACATTGAACAAAGAGCCAGTTTCAGCAGCATAGTGCTCTGGACGATGTGTAGGGTGAATAGGTGCCCACGCAGGGTCACCAGCAACCGGATCGTTTCTGCCGCGCAATGTATCGATTATGCCAGTACTATCAGCATCCGACTTGTCCCCTTCTACTGCATCTACGGTTGTTGTGCCTTGCACAACATCAGGAGTCTCAACTGGTGGCTCTAGCATGGTACAGCCAGACACGACTGTCAGAGCGAAAAGTGCGATTAAACGATTCATTGCTCTACCCCTAAATTAAAGCTGCTGGTTAACAAAGCTCATCATCTTGTCGACTGCAGAGATGACTTTTGAGTTCATTTCATAAACACGCTGAGCTTCAATCATATTAACCAGCTCTTCGGTTACGTTAACGTTTGATGTTTCTAGCATCGACTGACGGACTTCACCAAAACCATCAAAGCCCGGAACCCCCTCTTGAGGATCACCACTAGCGCCTGTTGGCAGGTACAAGTTTTGACCAATCGGCTCTAAACCACCCGGGTTAACGAAATCAACCGTCGCAATCTGACCAACTACCTGATTGTCTTGTTGGCCACGAACACGCACTGATACTTCACCATCCGTACCGATAGTGACACTGATTGCGTCTTCTGGAATGGCAATCTCAGGCTCTAGAGCATAACCAGCACCTGAAGTAACGATCACACCTTCATCATTAACAGTGAACTGACCATTACGGGTATAACCAATGTTGCCGTCTGGCATCAGGATCTGGAAGAAACCATCACCCTCAATCATCATATCGAGGCTGTTGTTAGTCGTTTGAGTATTACCCTGAGTGTGAACTTTTTGCGTCGCAACCACTTTAGAACCCGCACCTAGCATCAAGCCACTTGGTAGTTCTGTGTTTTGCGATGACTGACCACCTGGCTGATTGATGTTCTGGTAGAACAGGTCTTCAAAAACGGCGCGGCTCTTTTTGTAACCTACCGTTGATGCGTTAGCCAGGTTGTTTGAAATTGTTGAAATATTGGTTTGCTGAGCGTCTAAGCCAGTCTTACTTACCCATAGTGCCGGATGCATAACCTTCTCCTAAAGTCTATTAGCTCATACGAAGCAGAGAATCAGACGCTTTGTCCATATCTTCTGCGGTGCTCATCATTTTCACTTGCATTTCGAACTGACGTTGCAAGTCAATCAGGCTGGTCATCTCGCCAATAGCATTGACGTTACTGCCTTCAATTGCGCCTGTGAGCAGTTTTACATCGGCATCCGCTTCGTATGCCGCATTAGGATCTTTTGCACGGAACAAGCCGTTAACATCTTTGAATAGTGATTGATTATTGGTGCTGGTCAGCTTGATGCGGTCAACGATTTCGATTGCATCGGCAGGTGCGCCCTGAGGAACAACTGAGATGGTACCATCATTGCCAATTTCAACTTTACTGACTGGAATTGGCAGAGTAATTGGCGCGCCTGTTTCACCCAGAACCAGATTGCCATTGCCACTAACAAGCAAGCCATTAACGTCAACCTTAAGGTTACCGTTACGCGTTAGACCTTCTTGACCTGTCTTATCTAGCACTGAGATCCAGCCTTGGCCCTGAATGGTCACATCCAGATCTCTACCAGTGGTGATTACGCTACCTTGTTGGAAATTATGTCCCGGACGCTCTGTCATGCTGAATACACGGCTAGGTAGACCTTCGCCATATGCTTGCATTGAACGAGCTTGCGCCAAATCAGCACGGAAACCCGTGGTACTGACGTTCGCCAGGTTGTTCGCTCTAAGCTGTAGCGCTTGCATATTCTGCTTGGCTCCGCTCATGGCGAGAAACAGTGCACGATCCATAATTTGCTCCAAAAATCACAATTCAGATCAATGAAAGCAACATATGTGCCAATATTTAAAGTCGTTATTTATCAGATAATTAAGCCAAGAGCGGCAAGTGTGAGGAGGTGTATGAGGAAGGTTTTGTCTTCAGCGGCAACAATAGCAAGCTGATCGTTGCCACCAGCTTGCTATACAGATGATTGCCAATGTCGTTAAGAGGAGATTAACGAATCTGCAGGATGTTCTGTTGCGTTTGGTTATGTACTTCCAGCGAACGAGAGTTAGCCTGGAAGTTACGTTGCGCAGAGATCAAATCGACAAGTTCTTGTGTCATATCGATGTTTGATTGCTCCAGAGTACCACTACTGATAGTACCGAAAGAGCCTTTATTCGATTCACCCCAGATCTTATCACCTGAGAACTGAGTCGAATCCCACTGCGTGCCGCCCTTCTTGTCTAGCCCTTGCTCGTTAGCAACTCGAACTAAGGATACACGACCTAAAATGATGTTTTCGCCGTTTGAGTATGTGCCTAGAACACTACCGTTTTCGTCGAAATCAACTTTAGTCAGGAAGCCTGTTGTCGCGCCATCTTCATCGAACTTAGTCAGCTCAAACGGTGCGGCAAACTGTGTCGCATCTTGCAGACCGAAAGACAGAGTCTGGTTTACATCAGCGCCGTTCAGTTCAACAGGGTTAGCACCTGTACCTAACGCTTCAGAAACAATGTTCTGACCGTTGTTCAGGCTTGCAAGCGTACCGTCATTGTTAAACTTCATGGTGTGACCAACATGTCCTGTTGGTGCTGTTGCATCACCGCCTAAAATATTTAGTGGCTTTTCACCAGCACTGTCTGTCACAGTGTAGTAAGTCTGCCATGTATTAGGCTGTGTCTGATCTTTCAGGTAGTACGTCGTCAACTTGTAAGACTGACCCATTGAGTCATAAATCGTCGAAGAAGTTGAACGGTTGTACGTTTCTGGATCGGTATAGTCAAACAGGGCGGGATCTTTCAGCTCACCTCCGGCAGGAAGGTTAACGCCGACTTCAATGTTTGCCGTTTGCTTAGGCTTACCGAACTCTTTTGGAATATTGATAGGTGATGGTTCGTACGAAAGCACATCGCCAGTATCTTTGTTGACTTGGTAACCAAGCAGGAACTCATCATTCGCTGTTACCATGTAGTTATCTTTGTTCAGGTGGAAAGCACCGTTACGCGTTAACTCATTGGTCGTAGGTGAAAGACGATCTTTCGCCACTGCGAAAAAGCCTGTGCCACTGATACGTAGATCCATTGGGTTGTTAGTATAAATACTTGAACCTTCATGGAACTGCTGAGCAACCTTAGCTGCCTGCACACCTTGACCCGGTGTGGTTTTCGCGTGGGTAAACAGTGAATTCGAGTAAACATCGCCGAACTCAGCACGTGACTCTTTAAAGCCAAATGTGTTCGCGTTCGCAATGTTGTTACTGGTTGTGTTCAGATCTAACTGAGCTGCGGATAAACCGCTTAGTGCAACATATGACATTCCAAAATCTCCTATCTAGCTAGCATATCTACTGATTACAGAGTTACGCTTTGCCAACTTCTAGTACTTCAGCAAGTCGAACTGGCGACTCAAAGCCAGCCAGATTGAGTAGTACGTTACCATCGCCTTTACCCAGAAGAACGCTATTGACGTTTGCATAGGTCGAAACCTCAAACTCTTTAGCTTCTCCATCTAGCAAACCAGCTGCTTTCACATTGTATTTGCCAGCCGGCAATGGGTTACCGTTTTGATCTTTGCCGTCCCATACGACTCGGTTATCGCCACCAGGCTTTGAACCAACATCGAAGGTACGAACAAGCTGCCCCATCTGGTCTTCTACCCTCACCATCAAGTTATCGACAGCTTGAGGTAGTTTGACCATGGCAGCCATACTGCCGTCATCATTTTTCACGCCAGCAGCACCAGGGACCAAGACGTCACGTCCTACTAAAGAGGACGCCTGTAGCGCTTGGTTAGATGTCATCGAAGCATTCAGTGTTTCAAACTGATTGTTCATTTTACCGATACCATCAACCGTCGCGAATGACGCCATTTGTGCAATCATCTGGTCATTACTGACCGGCTTAAACGGATCCTGTTGGGCAAGCTGCTTAGTGAGCAAAGATAAGAAGTCTTCTTGCTTAAGATCCTGCTTACCTGTTGTCTCATTCGGCTTGTTCTTGTCCTGAAGCTGTTTAAGCTGATCGATATAGGACAAGCCGCTTTGACCAACATTATTATTAATGCCTCCGGCCATACGTTACCTCCTTATCCCTATTGACCCATCTGCAGCGTACGCAGCAGCATTTGTTTGCTTGCATCTGCTAATTGAACGTTCGTTTGGTAAGAACGTGAAGCAGAAATCATGTTAGCCATTTCTTCCATCACATTGACGTTCGGCTTGTAGATATAGCCTTCGTCGTTTGCGAGTGGGTGATCCGGGTTGTACTCCGCGTTAAGCGGCTTATCACTTTCAACAATACCTAACACTTTCACCGGCACGGTATGGTCGCGGCCATACTTTGCCTTACTTAACTCTGCACCGAACACAGCATGACGCGCCTTGTAAGTATCTTTTGCTGAGCTAGAGATACTGTCCGCGTTAGCCAGGTTGCTCGAGGTAGTATTTAGACGAACAGATTCAGCGCTCATGGCAGAACCAGTTACATTGAATACGTTAAATAAGCTCATCTATCTATTCCCCTTTAATTGCTTTCGTTAAGTTCTTGAATTTACTTCCTAAGAAGTCGAGTGATGCCTGGTGTCTGATTTGGTTTTGCATAAACAAGTTACGCTCTAAATCCACATCGACCGTGTTGCCATCACCGGTATCAGGTTGTGTTGGAAGGCGATACATCACTTCCCCTGTCACCTGGGTAGAGGCAGGTATATGCCGACCATCGGTACGGCTAAGACCAATGCTTGCCTCCGAGGTTGCCGCCTGCAGTGCCTTCTGGAAATCCATTCCTTTCGATTTATAGCCAGGAGTGTTCGCTTGAGCAATGTTGGTGGAAATCACCTCAGCATTGCGCTCACGTACGCCCACCGTGTGTTGGTGGATACCTAATGCGTTGTCAAAAGAAATAGCCATGTTGACCTCTACTCAAAGAACTGACCGTTACTATTAAATATAAAAGCAATTAGCGTACCAACTTTAAAAATTGTTCCACATTCACTTCATGTTTTACTGAGCAATAACCACGCCAACTTTAATTGTTGGTCGCGGCTAAGTGAGATTTTGGAAGTGCTCAAACAAAAGTATACAAGTAACAGTCAGTAAGGTACAAAAAAGCCCAGCACGATGGCTGGGCTTTGGGAAAGGAAATGACACTACTTAAGTTTGTAGATGATGCCTGGGTTACAGCGAACCATCTCAAATCGATCCGTTAAACCGGTTAAAGACTCTGAAGCCCCCAACAGTAAGTACCCTCCTGGGTTTAAACTGTTTGCCATTTGGTTAAGTACTTGCGATTTCATATCCGGAGAGAAATAGATCAACACGTTGCGACAGAAAATGATGTCGAACTTACCTAACAAGGCATAGCTATCCATCAGGTTCTGCGGTCTGAAGTTAACCAGACGTTTAACATTGTCTTTGACCTTCATTCGACCATCGCCAGCGTCTTCAAAGAAGGTGCGGCGACGCTCTGGAGACAGACCACGACCTAGTGCAAGGTTGTCGTATACACCTGCACGGCACATATCAAGCATGCTTGCTGAGATATCTGTCGCGGTAACAGATACGCTCGGTAGCATACCTGGCTTACGCTGTTGAGTCTCAAGGATCGTCATTGCCATAGAATAAGGCTCTTGGCCCGATGAACTTGCCGCAGACCAGATTTTGATTGGTCTTTTATTTGCCGCCGCTTCAGGCAACAACTTATTAGCAAGTACTTCAAATGGATAGGTATCTCGAAACCAAAGCGTCTCATTGGTTGTCATCGCATCAACAGCAGCAACTCGCAATTCACGATTGCGCCCCGTCACTACATCTCTAAGCAGATCAGACAAAGAAGCCAACTTGAATTTAGTAACAAGCGGACTTAGACGACTTCTGACCAAATATTGCTTACTGTCACCAAGGACAATACCGCATTGTGACTCTAAGAAGCGGCTGAAATCACGATATTCTTGATCGCTTATAGTTATTGCTGTCATTAACTTCTCTTTTTATTTTGTAAGTGCAGTTTTCACCGCATTACCAAGCTCATCAGGGTTAAATTTGGCGATAAAAGCGTTTGCCCCTACTCGTTCGACCATAGCTTGGTTAAATACACCACTGAGTGATGAGTGAAGAATAACATAAAGATCTTTAAGATCAGGATGGCGGCGCACTTCTGCAGTTAAAGTATAACCATCCATCTCTGGCATCTCGATATCAGAGATAACCAAAGAGATCTGATCATAAATACTACCGTCTGCTGCCATTTCTACAAGTTTATCATAGGCCTCTTTGCCGTCTTTTACAGCTACGACATCAAACCCTAATGAAGTTATAGCACGTTCTACCTGCTTTCGAGCAACAGTGGAGTCATCCGCAATAAGGATGCGACGTACGATCTCTTTTTCTGTTTCTGCCTGAGCAATTTCCTCACCAATCGAAGAATCCATTGTTTCATCAATAGGCGCGATCTCAGCCAGAATTTTTTCTACATCGAGAATTTCGACTAACTCGTTATCGATATTGGTAACCGCAGTCAGGTAGTTCGCTTTACCGGCACCTTCTGGTGGCGGCAAAATAGCTTCCCAGTGCATATTAATAATGCGTTCGACGGATGTAACCAAAAAGGCTTGGATTGTGCGGTTAAATTCCGCAATCACAACAAACGCCTTCTCAACGTCTGTTGTAGGACGGCCACCAATAGCTAAACTTAAATCAATGACTGAAACTGTATGGCCACGAATATGGGCAACCCCTTTTACAAGAGGGTGTAAGTTTGGCATTGAAGTAAGCTTAGGGCACTGAAGAACCTCTTTTACTTTAAATACGTTAATCCCATAACGCTGACGCCCCATCAGGCGAAAGGTTAGGAGTTCTAATCGGTTTTGACCGACGAGTTGCGTACGCTGATTCACAGAATCAAGAATACCCGTCATAAGCTCATCTCCATCTCAAACTTTCATGCTAAAAAAATGGTAGTCTACTGCAGGCCATGAAAAAACCAGAGGAACAGAATGACATATCCTAAATATCACTTATGCTCATTTTCCATAACTAATTGTAGAGCTTTCTATAAAAAGTTTTGTAAGTCTATCGGCTTTTTATTCTTTTTCTTTAGTTTTTCAGCGACATCCGCGACAGAAAACCAGATTGCACAGATCCAACACGCTGCCGAAGAGTACATTCTCTCTACAATAGAGTGGCCAAACGGCGGAACTTTGCAGGCTAACGCCGCTGACATTGACAGTCGCATCTTTGCCACGGACTGTCCTGCCCCATTACAAAGTTCATCCTCCTCTACCAATCCTAGTGCAAGTAACATCACTGTGCTTATAGAATGTCCTGATGATAACTGGCGAGTGTATGTACCTGTGCGATTAACTCGCACTGGCCCGCAAGTTGTACTGACCAGCGCACTATCTCGTGGCCAACTTATTTCTGGGCAGGATGTCACTATTAGTATGGTAGACTTGCAACGCTTCAGGCGGCAAGGCTTTTCCTCAATTGATGCTGTTATTGGCGCAAAAGCGAAAAAAAATCTTCGTGCCGGAGAAATCTTAGAAGATAGAGATATTTGTGTCGTATGCCGCAACGAAACGGTCACTATTAAGGCTGTTAAATCCGGAATGACGATCACGACAAAAGGCGTCGCGCTAACAGATGGCTCACATGGTGAGCAGATAAGAGTGAAAAATAGTAAATCCAACCGTATAATTGAAGGGCGTGTCACTGGAATTTCTGAAGTTACGGTAATTTTTTAACTGTTTAGAAAAAAAGCTAAAGTTCTTTCCGTGATCGTCGATATTGACAGTACAAGTACTAATTCGCAAAAAGGCTCAACATATGGCAGGTATTGATAATATACGTTCAGGGCAACCTCTCTCGACTTCGACGAGGAACTCGGTACGTAACGACAGCACTCAAACTAGCGGTTCAGATTCCGCAAAGAAGTCTGCTGTCGCGCAAGATGCAGTTTCACTCAGCTCACAAGGTAAGGCGGTGGGAGAGATGCACAACCAAATGGTTAGCCAGCCTAGCTTCGATAAAGCTAAGGTTGCTGCAATTAAAGAAGCTATTGCTAATGGCTCATACTCTGTCGATCCAGAAAAACTCGCTGATAATATGATGAAGTTTGAGAAAGAGCTGGGCGGACTGTAAACCAAGAGATCTCATTAAATGGCAGCACTGCAAGGATTAGTCGAATTCCAATTGAAAAATGCACAAGAGCTCAGTGAAGTACTTGTGTTGGAACAGCACGCCATAGCTAACCGACAATCCAAAGAAATCGAAAGTATTGCCAAACAAAAAATCACTTTGATTGAACAACTTCAGACCACCGACGATCGTATTCGTCGCCACCCTGATGTCGACACTCTTACTACTGATCCAGAGTTGAGCCCTCTGGTTGAGCAGATAAGAACCATCGTAAGTCAGTGTCAGCAAGCCAATGATATTAATGGCCAGGCACTCCAGCGTGCCCAGTTGAGTTTTAATAAACTTAATAACCTGATGAAGCAGTCGCAAGGAAAACTTGGCATGACTTACACTTCTGAAGGGCAAACCAAGAACATCACTACGTTGGGCACCAATATCAAAGCCTAGCGATTAGAAACAGAAAAAAGCGGCAATGATTGCCGCTTTTTTTGTATCAGAGAGAATATAGTCAGTTAGAAAAGAGTTTGCTGTCTTTTTTCAGGTACTTGCTGAACTTCACCATAGTCACGTAACTTGTTCATCTTCTGAATATCAAGACGTAGTTCTGTCACGTAACTGTCGCCAACTTTATAGCTACGTACGACTTCAGCACCGCGAATCACACCATCTACCGCGCCAGAGGTTAGCTCTGTACCCAGGCGTTGATCTTGCAGATCGGCACGACCACTGACACGCATGCCGTAGACTTGCTCAGCCAATTCACGGTAAGCGTCAATCTTAGACGCGCGCATAGCTCGCACTTGCTTCTCTTCCTGGTTGCGTCCCTTCTGTTCACTAATACTGGCGTAGCCAACAGCGGTTAACCAGTCATCAGGGCGCATGGTGCTTAGTGGCTGACAGCCAACCATGACAAACACGACGGCAAGGAGTAATAGCTTTTTCATCTGATCTCCTACGGGCGCAAAATCACAGTATAAGGTTGAGTAATGGTTGGGTCTGAACGAATTAATACACCATCCTGAGTACGAATACTATTAAGGGTATCAAGATCTCGACCGATTCGATCTGCAGGTAAGAAGCCTTGCGCTGTCGCAACGACAACTCGAGACTGCATACCTACTACACGCGCATTAACAATCACACCACCTTCTTGACGAAGCATAGTACCTGTCAGCACATATTGAATATCTTGTTCTTGGGCCAGATCTTTCCAGTCACGACTAAACGCGAAATCACCTTGGTGAGTGACTTGAATCGAACCTGTGGTTTTAAAATCAACGACCTTAAAACCGCGGCGCTGGAACTGGTGAATAAAACCTTCAGAAACGGAATTACCCAACCAGTTGGTCGCATCCATATTTTGCAGGTCGACAAACGAGGTTACGGCAATAGGTGTCCGTGCGGAAACACTGGTATTCGAAATCATAAGGTCTTCAGTCATGCTCTCAACAAAGAAGTCAAGAGTATGACGCGGGCTCTCCATCAGCATAAACTGCGAGCCTGGGTATGGTTCTTTACCATTGTATATTGGGGCATAGGCACAAGCGGTGAGAAACACCACGGGCACTAGCGATAGCCATTTTTTCATTCTCTAATCTCCGATACATTAAGGCTTAAAATGTCGTTTCTTTTAGCTCTCTTCTAAAAGTGGAACATTCCTTGCTTTTCTAACTATGCAACTATTTAGAAAGGCAACGCCTAAATCAGCTAAGATTTAATAAGCAAAAAATGAACCAACTTGGTAATCGAACATGAAAAAATCGCTTCTGATCCTCTTTTCAACCATATACGTTAGCCTGTTTGCTAACACAGCTTTGGCTGGCTGGTATGAAGTGACAGGCACGGCAACTGTGGTCTCTTCTGAAGAGGTCGCCCGTATCCACGCATTAGAAGACGCACTGTATAAAGCAGTACGCTTCTCGGGTGCGGATATCGGCAGCATTTCGAATCTTCGCCCTCTACTGGAAAGCGAACGCAAAGAGTATCAGTTCACCAATAGCGAAGTGCGCTATATCCTGGTCGAAGAACAGAAGACCCGCAAAGGCGTAATGTTCGTTAAGGCAAGAATTGATATTTACCCATCGGCAACGGGTTGCCACGTCGACCAGTACAAGAAGACGTTTTTAGTCGGCAATATCTCCCTTTCCAACCCGGGTCAGGCGGTAATGGGACAGATATATGACGTAGGTGATGACTTTGCTAACGTGATAAACCGCCAGCTCGATCAAGAGTCGACTAACTTCATCTCTGTTGGGACAACCGATTTTGAAATCAGCAAGCGCTATCCAGAGCGCTTAAAGATGATTGCTGAAGATACAGGTGCACAGTACATCATTGGTGGCGTGATCACGGACTTAACCGCGACAATTGAGCAAAACCTGATTAAAGATGATGTCATCAATCGCCAGTTCGCCCTTGAGATGACAGTATTTGATGGCAAAACAGGTAATGAAGTCTACAACAGAAACTACCGCGAAGTGGCACGCTGGCCTTTTGCGAAAACCAGTCAGGTCGATACTAAAAGCGCGCGTTTTTGGGCATCGACTTATGGCGATATGATGCTGCGCGTAAGCCGTAACATCATGCTCGACCTTGAGTCTGAAGTATCTTGCAAGATCACCTTGCCTGAAGTAGTGGCTAAATGGGGCAACACCATCACTATGGATCTCGGCAGAGTTCATGGCGTTGAACCAGGCGACAAACTGCAGCTATGGCATACAGGCTCGTTCATCGACCAGCGCGGTTTACCCCGCAATAAAGTCACTGAGACTGACATCACTTTGACTGTGTCACGCGTATACGAAAACGAAGCTGAGTTGACCATAGACCAAGCCGAGCTCGCAGGCAGTATCCAAATTGGCGACGTGATGCACAAGTTGTTGTAATCACACTATTTTACTCTTAACTTCTGAAATGAATTCAGTATCATAGAGATAGGCTCCCGTGGCACAGCTGGATAGCGCGATCCCCTCCTAAGGGATAGGTCACAGGTTCGAATCCTGTCGGGAGCGCCATATTTAAAAGGGCTAGGAAGTTAGCAACCACTAGCCCACCTTCACTTCAAACCCTCATTTAGTCTAACAATTAGTCAAACAAGCTCCCACCTACCACTACCAATGCCATCAAGTACATATCAATACAATTAGGCACATATCAGCTCAGATAAAACCACACTTAACGGTATTCGCGGCATTTGGCTAATTTTATGACTTAACCTGCAAGTTCATGAAATAACAATGGCTAAGGCACCATCGTCGCCCTAGCCTAAAGCTTTCTGAAATTGACACAGGTAGCCACAAAACTATGCACCATACCAATCCACCAGAAGACTGGCTCAAGACTGAAAATACAAAACTTAGAGAAGCACATAGCAGCGAGATAACTGAAAACCAAGATCATGGCTCACGATGGGCGGCAGTTCAGTTAATGTACAAAGGGGACAAAGTGTTGGAAGACAGTTCCAACGAAAATCGAGAAGAAATTGCTCAAGTCTTTTATGACGCTGCAGAACGTCTAATCCAAATACAAGCCAGTAGCTGTCCTCCCCCAGCAGAAAGGCTAGCTAATCCTGAATTGACCAATCATCTTCCTAAATTCGAAGAAAGACGTGCGCAATACACTTCTCTTACTCAACGATATTCGGACATCAGGCTGACCATAGAAGAGCGAGATGGCAAGAGTGTTATTGAAGCGCCAAATCCATTACTTTTCGAGCCGCAAGCTGTCGATTTACGCCGCTATTACCAGTCTGAAATACTGCACAATGTATATAAGTCATTGAAGTGGTCCGTAGTTGCTCTGTTGCTCACGGCGGACGTAATCCGCACGAACCGCAGGTATTCACAACGACAAGCTCTGGCATATCCGTATCATAAGCTCGCAGTAGATACACTGCACACCATCAAAGAATGCAAAAACGACCAAGATGGTACTACAGAAGCTGATATCAGAGACCGCAACAGGCTTATCGACAAGAAAGTAAAGGCTATGCTAGGTGTATTCTGGACCACACAAGGCTTACTTCCTGTTCATGGAAAACGCCCCATGTATAGCAAAAGTGACCTCAATGATATCTTTGAGCTAGAACAGACAGTTATCGACTGGGAACTGGAAGAAGGGATTCTCACTATAGAGGACAGCAAACTTCAAAATGAACTGTGCAAGCGCGTCTTAAACAGGACGGGATATGATACGGCAACTATCAGAAAGTACCACCAGCAATGGAAAGATCGCAAACAAGAAGAGGTTGCTAAGAACAACAATATCATTATGGAAAACAAGCAATTGGCTGTCGAACATGAGCAAGAAATGGAGACAGTAATTCGCGACGATTTTGGGCGTAACAACTAAATATGGTTGATCCAAGTACCCATATAACTTGGATCAGTACCCATCTGGATAATGGGGTTCATTCGATAACGTTCCTAACCAGGAGATTTCAAATGGAACCATTAGTCACGCTAAATGAACTAGCTCGTCTATTGAACAAATCTAAAGTAACCATCTGGCGTTGGTGGGCAAAAGACAAAATCTTGCCACCGCCTATCCAGTACAAAGGTCGAACTCTGGGTTGGAAAAAAGAGACCATAGAGAAATGGCTACTTGAGCAATAATATGTGTTCTCGTGAAAGTTCGTTTTAGGACCTAAAGTGCGCTGATAGAAAATAGCCTAAATTACCCATGTAATTCTAACGCTTTATCTATCAGTGGCGCTTTAGCCTCTGGGCTATCCAAGTGACTTAACAACCTCCACAACTGCAGGATATTTATATTATCCTCGCAATTTACATACCTAAAACCATCATGACCAAAGACTATACCAATTGCGAATACGTCAACTTGTCAGGCCAGCAGTGGCGAGTAAATGCCGGAGGTATGTATTTCGTTGATAAGATATTTATGCGTAAGTGGTACAGGCAGATGGAAGTCATGCTTAACACCTACAGTCAAGTTAATGTGGTGTTTTTCAACTTAACACTCCCCAAAGGAACAGACTACCCATCGAACAAGGTAATATCTTCATTCATCAATAAGACCAAAAGGCTACTGAGCACCAGCCCTTATCGGCTAAAGAAAGTTGGCTATGTCTGGGCTCGAGAGCAAGAAACATCTGACACACCACATTATCACGTTGCCCTTATGCTTGATGAATCACGTGTACACTACCCAAGTAAATTGCTTGAGAGACTAGCAGCTATCTGGAAAGAGGTTTCTTTCGGTGGCTACATGCAGAGAGTATCAAACTGCTATTACATTGTTTCTCGCGGCGATCAGGGTTCTCTGGGCCATGCCATCTATCGAATATCCTACTTAGGTAAACTAAGGGGAAAAGGAAGGCGTCCGAACAATACAAATGATTACTCGATGAGCCGGCTGACAGAATTGACGAAAAGGAAGACTTAAGTTATAGATAAAACAATTACTTAAGTTATTTTTAATTATGAATAGCTGTGAAATCTCGTGTAATTACAATGGATAAATCATGGATTGGAAAAGCCTCGAAAAACGATATATTGGTGACTTTCAGAAAACCAATATCTCATTACGTGATTGGTGTCACGCTAACAATCTTAAGTATAATACCGCTCGTAGGCACATTAAGATCCAGACGATAAAGCAGTTTCACAGCCATTCATCCAATAGCACAAAATGCGCATCTGATACTTTTAGCGCAGTGCGCACAAAGCATGACGGGTATAGTAAATACATTGCTCCTCAATATGCTGATGCAGCTAATCAAGTTAGCTCTCTAGAAGATGAACTTGCATACACAAGGGCCTTACTCGCCCATCAAGCCGATAGGCTCAAGTGGTTCAATGAGCAAGAAAGCTCGTTAGAAGGGTTTGATGGAAAGTTGCAGTTGGTTAAATCAACGCTCCCACTCTACGAGCTCATCGATAGAACAACTGCACGTATCGCAAGCCTAGAAATGTCTATTGCCAAGCTCCAACAAATTAAGCAATCCATTGAGAAAGACGAAATTCAAAAAGAACTGATCTTGGCGACCCTAGAGCAGAGAAAGCAGCATCAACAAGCCAGTCAGGTGACCTACAATATTGACTGGTAAATTGTTGCTACGAGGATAGTGGTTAAGACTAGACCCACCAGCAGTGTGAGCAAACATTAGCTTGTCGACTACAAAGCCTCTACATATCAATTTTCGAACTGTCACAAACGTTCAAATCGGCTTGTAGGGTATCGAGATAGTTTTTCGTGTTCACGCCATACTTAGAACGTTTAAATTCATTAATGCCTTGTTTAAGAACGTTAAGTAACAGGTTCACCATAAGTAATGAAGCATCTTGAAAGACTAGACAGTGATTACTGAGTGTCAAATTTCAGCACTTTGTAGATATACAGATATAACGCTAAAACTATTAGGCTGTCTATTAAGAGTCTAGCTTTGTCACTAATGTACCCAACTTCTTTTTGCTCGCTTGGTTCCAAACAGCAGTGAAGCGCATCTATCCATAAGTAACTAAGTAAAACCACAGTAAAGAAGGTAGCAATTAGTAGAACCCTCTCAATCGCTGATGGTGATAGTAACTCAAAGACAACAAGCGCAAACACAACGAGGGGAACGACGTATAGCAATGACGTAAATGTTGCAAGTTCATCCATCTGCGTTCCTCCGATTCAATAGAACCTGCAGAACATCGTACATCGCGATATATATGGCAATAGCAACGAAAGAAATTAGACTGTTTGTAAACGAGTACCCAATGAAAATCGAGTCACTAAAGAGTGAGTTACCATCGATAAAACCTATGTTAACCATCCAAGAGTACAGAATGATGGCAGTCAACATCCCTGAGCAAAAGCGGAATGCTCTTCTTATCAAGTAAGGCTTTGCTAAGGGCTTACTAGCAATCAAGTAAATGATAACTGGAGCAATAAGTAACAAAAACTCAAAATACGCCATGTTACGTCATCCATGTCAATGGGCTTAATTAATAATTATAGTATAAGGGTTACCTAATATTAGCTTTTGCTCTAGTTAGTTGTAGATTTGCTAAAGATCTGGCAGTACGAATAACGTGCGAAAGAACTTCCAAATCAGGGGGACTACCAATTTCCAGTAATGCACTAGCAAGAAGCATTTGTGCGGGACTCACGGGTATGCCGTTTGGCAAAACAAGGATGTCCTTTCGTATGTAGAAATCTATCCATTCTTCACTAGTGGATAGTTCACGGAAAAATACAGCTTCATAAACCGCTTAGGTTCATTAGGAATACGCTGGCAGGTCCTTGGACAGAAACGTTTTAACTTATCTATACAACCTTACTAGCAGCTACTGACTAAAATCGATGAGATTTTTCTTTGGCATTTGAATATCAAGCAAACTACACCATTTCAGACATGATATGGGGAAGGCAAAACTGGCTATCTAGCCTTGTGGACTATATGATGAAGTGATGGCTGGGTAAACAAGGATAGCAATCAGCATGAAAAAAGTAGTACTTAATACTGAAAACACCCCCGAGCGATTAAAATTGGTTTTGGATAGCACTCGACTTGGTATGTGGGATTGGTCTCCCGTGACAAATCAAGTCGTGTTTGATTTTAACTGGGCTAGCATGCTGGGTTTAAAACTGAGCGACCTATCAATGACTTTGAATGATTGGTCCTCCCGCGTTCATCCAGACGATATGGACTCCTGCCTTGCCGACATAAAGGCGCACCTTGAAGGCAAAACCGACTTCTATGAAAACATGCATCGAATGAGGCATGCTGATGGGAGTTGGGTTTATATTTTAGATCGCGGCAGGGTGGTAGAACGAGACAGTGAAGGAAATGCGCTACGTTTTACTGGCACCCATGCTGATATGACAGCGCTAAAAAATGCTGAGTTTGATGCATTACTCGCGACCAAAGCGAAAGAGCGATTTTTCTCAAGTATGTCACATGAATTACGAGCCCCACTCCATGCGATGCTTGGGTTATTGGAAATCGTGCGAAACGAACCCAACACGAGTGATGTTCAGGACAAACTGAAAATCATCAGTGAGTCGGGTTTGCACCTATTGAACATGGTGAATAACATACTCGACGCAAGCCGTTTACAGCATACCTCGTTGAACATTAAGAACAGTGAGTATGACCTGGTTACTTTGTTGAACGATGCATACGATTTGTTCTCTCACAGAGCAGAAGAGAAGGGATTGAAGTTTGATGTCATCAATCGACTCGATTCATCGCAATGTTACCTTTTATCAGATCGCTCGCGAATGTTTCAAGTACTAATCAACCTGCTCTCTAACGCCATCAAATTCACCTCTTCAGGTTCGATATCAGTTGTGTTGGAACAGCACGTTCAAGGGGTACGGGTTTGTGTGTATGACTCTGGGCAAGGTATTGATGACCTCTCTGCCATCTACAAACCTTTTTTCTCAAAAGATGTCAGTGAAAAATACGATGATGCGACTTCCACAGGGCTCGGTTTAAGCATTTCAAAAGAAATCGTCGAAACCTTGGGTTGTCAGCTTGAAGTCCAGTCAAGTGTCGGGGTCGGTTCCGAGTTTTCAATAGTGATCCCCTCCTCCTTAGTAACAAAAATAGTGTCTGATAAGTGCCGTTCGTCGCCGGAGGTACCTAGCATAAAAAACAGTTTGGAGGGGAAAACCATACTCGCTGTGGACGACACTCCGATGAACCTTATTTTACTTAAGGCAATGTTATCTCCGACATCCGTTGAGTTAATCACCGTGAAGAGTGCGCAGCAAGCCATGGATGTATTGGGACACACGCAAGTCGATGTGATCCTTACAGATTTACATATGCCTATCCAAGGGGGGGTAGAGCTAACGAAGCAAGTCCGAGCTTCTTCCGTTAATCAGGACCTTCCCATCATTGTCTTATCAGCGGATACCAAACACGAGGCTTGGCCCACGTGTGAAGCCGCGGGTGTGAATACCTATTTGGAGAAACCGTTTTCATCCAATCAACTAGTAGCGGCAATCTGTGAACTCACACTTATGTAATTTTTAGATCACCTTGCTCTATTACGATTGCCAATCAATGAGACAAGCCACGTATGGACGTCCTATTTAGAAATATGTTGGTCATCAGCGCATATAGGCATAGTGGAGAGTATCTACCCTAAACGGCTTCGGGGCAGAGCCGTGCTAGCGATAAACACGCTGGCACGCCCTTGTACAAAAACGGTAGATAGCTCACAAGGACACCGGAGCAAGGTCTCCCTAAGCATATTGCTTCAACACCACTAAGCAACCTTCGTAAGTGCCCCAGACAAGTACAGAGCTATTAGGTGTTTTTCAAAAGGCGGTAGAGAGTTGCTCGCCCAATACCTAGCTCTTTTGCTGCTTGAGACTTCGAACGCCCCTTATCTAAAAGCTTCTGTATATCACCACCAGTAACGTTAGCTTTAGGTCTACCGATGTGTTTACCTGATGCCTTAGCCGCTGCAATCCCTTCTGCTTGACGCTCGCGAATCAGTTCTCTCTCCATCTGCGCGACTGCTGCCAGTATGCTGAGTACGCCTTTTTGAGCTGCACTCATCGAACCATCAAATCGCATGCCTTCTTTGTGGAACTG
Organism: Vibrio brasiliensis LMG 20546; assembly: GCF_000189255.1. Lineage (GTDB taxonomy): Bacteria > Pseudomonadota > Gammaproteobacteria > Enterobacterales > Vibrionaceae > Vibrio > Vibrio brasiliensis. Next base: position 27,044 of record NZ_AEVS01000116.1, read on the forward strand.
TACTGATACACCCTTGCTATTCATTTGTTCCACCAAAGTAACCGCGTCTCCAGCACCTGAACGACAAATTCTATCTAAGCTGTGGACGTGTAAGGTATCTCCTTCCCTTACGTAATCTAAGCACGCCTTTAGTTGTGGTCTATCAGTAGTCTTAGCGGAAACCTTTTCTTCAAACGTTTTATCGAGGTTAACGCCAACTAACTGCCTATCTGTAGACTGCTCTACCGTACTAACTCGAATATATCCAACATCTGCCATTTCAATACCCCACCGTCTCAAAACCCTTTAAGACTTTTAGTATTACATGTATCAAAATAACCAACAAGACCTTTTGACACAAAAATTGATACAGTCTCAAAAGGTATACTTTAGATACACACTACCAATTCAACCTGCATCTACCAAACATTTATATTGATCCAAGTCCCCCACTAACTAGGATCACTGAGGTGGTGGAAAATACTAGCTTCGAAAGCCAGTAAAGGAACTTAAGAATGTACAAGACTCAATCAAATGTTGTAGACCCATGTAAGAGGCGCATTCACTTATTGTGTAATAAGTTTGAGAGCGTCGATGTTGACGGCTTGGAGGACTGGGAATTTCATGAATTTAGAGGCAAAGCTGAGTCTTGCTTAGATATCGCGAAAGACTGTGGCTATAAGGAAGAAATTTCTCGCTTAAAAATGTTACTCGGGAAATGACTGTAGCTCGAAGGCAAAGCAATAACCAACATCTAACGCAGGGCTCCTAGCAGTCCTGCGTTCTCAAAATCGCCTTTGGCCCTTTTCTTAACTGAACTAAAGCTGATTCACAATTGATGACTATGCGTTGGCCTTACCATAATTATCCGAAGAAGTTCTGACACAAATCTCTTGCAAAAAATTCACAAGCATCCTGTGTAATGATAAGCACATCACGTATCTGGAGCAGTAGTGCTAGTTAAACCCTATTTAGTGCCGCTCTGCATTGAATCCTGTTAACTCTATCTCTAAGTTTGAGAAGGTAGCATTCTTGTAAATACACGCATCGAGAAGAACATATAGTATGGCGACGCTTTCAACTTTAACTCACGACTTAGCAAACATTTTTACTCTAGACACCGCTTTGTACATCTTAGCCATTATTATTGGGTATGGGGTCGCTGCTACTTACTGGGCTCATTTAGTCAGAGTCCATCAAGTAAATGTAGCCAGAAGTCGTGGTGGCAACTTTGCTGTATCTAAGGAAAATTGTGACGATAGCTCGTCAAGTTATCTGTGGCATGAGTTCATCTGTATTTATTCACGTCACCAGACGTCGGAAAAAGATCAGGAATGTGATAAACGGCGGAGATCGCATTTTGCGAAAAAGATTAAGTAATCATCGCTCACGAGTTAAGCTGATTTAGCTTTGAACCCGACTATCCTAAACACATATGCATCATTTGAATCAGCGATGCCTCAAGAGAAGTATTCTTAACCACGTTCACTTAGGCAGTTCTGACCAAAATTTATCTGCTAATCACAGAGTCAGGCAACTCAGAACTGACACATTTTTGCCCCAAAATTGTTTAGAGTAAATGGTCATTGGATTTTTGATGCTGTTTGTTTGACCTACCAAAACTTATCCGAATTCAGCACATCTAGAATTATACATCACTGAGCAGTTCAACCTCTCAATGTGATTTTTAACTTATTGATTAAACATTGAAGCCATAGGTTATAGACTGCATTACATGGGCGTGCAATATAACGTATGGCCGTATAGATAAACGTTAAATATAGCCCTCAGACAGGTTGAGGGCCATTTACAATTTTGCTAATAGTACTCTGTTGGACACCATATTGAGATGCCAGCTGAACTTGATTATAACGACCTGAATGATAGAAGTGATAAATCTCTTTTTTAGCTATATCACTAAGTCGAGATGTTGGGAACTGTACATTTGCAAGCTGCACTAGCTGGTTATAAGCGGTAATGTGTCTATTTAAGTTATCTCGGCATCTATTTAACTCAAGCATTAAAGACGAATATTTTAAGGCATCCTCTTCTGTGCTCATTGTGCTTTGGAGCATTCGAAGCTGTGCTTCGTAAGTATTGTAATGATGCTGTAATTCAGTAACTGCTTGTTTAGATCGAGCTAGGTCTTCGCGGGTAACTTGCTGTTGTTGCTGAATTATGGGTTCAAAATGCATGTTCTTGTACCTTTGGAATAAATGGAATACCGAAAGAATACAGAAATATTCCATTTATTCCAAGCGATTTTTTGGTTTCAAGATACTTTTACTAATATGTTAGAAACAATCTATGGCAATTCCCTAAATCGTTTCTGCCCAAGAGTGCGTTAGCAACCATTTCTGCTAACTGTGATTGTCAGCTCATTTAGATACACGGAGAACTACCGACGTAAGCAGTTAGTCGAGATAGTTCTCTTATCTAATTTCGAGCAATCGACTCTCCCAAAGCTCCAGTGCACTTCTCTTCTCGGTCATATAGTCATAGCGATCATAATGCTTGCTAGAGACGTCATTGAGAGCGTGGTTTTGGATACGATCCCTGATTTCCTTTGTCAGCCCTGCGTCCCCTGCTAGCGTCTTTACCGTTCTCCTAATATCCCTAGGAACAAACTTACTGAAGCCTGTACGCTTGCAGAATAACCGAATAACCTTCGAAAAGTAGTTGGACTCTAGGTGCCCTGTAGCCGTTGAGCACGGAAATAGAAACTCACCTCTACCGCTCAGCTCACGCAATTGATAAAACAGATCCATCGCTGTACCAGTCAATGGTATTAGGTTAGGAAGGCCGTTCTTAGATATAGAGCCGACAATCTCAAATGTCTGTTCCTTGAAGTTGACAGACTCCCACTTGCTCGACATCACTTCGATTGGTCGTTGACCACCCAGATGGAAACACAGCTTGATCAAGATTTCGACATCTTGCCTAAAGTGTTCACTGTATTCTCCGCTCAAGAGGGAACTCGTTTCACTCCAAGTCAGCCACCTATCACCGACCTTATCGGCATTAGGCTGTTTAGGTACAGCTGTAACAGGGTTAAAAGATATGCCAAACAGTATTTCACTGCTCATATTGGCTGGATCGTTATCATGTCTTAACCCGTAATTAAACGCGGCGTGTAAATATGAACGTACTTTATTGCTTTGTACTATTGCTCCACGTTGAATCATTTTAGCCAGAACAAGCTTAATATCCGTAGAGGTAACATCCTTAGCTTTTCTATCCTGTGGTATCACGCTATAAACGTCAGTAGACATGGCCTTCAGCACACTCCTCCACGTTCGTTTACCGTCATCCTTCATCTTTTGCACATAACTTTCTACCAGCTGTTGGAAGCTGCCTCTCATCGCCTCTGCAGCTTTGACCTCGGCTTCTTCGCGTTTCTGCCCCTCAATCTCGCTTTTCGGGTCTTTGCCCTCTGCTAACATAGCTCGGTAAACGCTGACTTCTGCCCTTGCATCAACCAAAGACATCTCAGGAAAAACCCCAAGTCTAATGAAGGTTGCTTTACGTTGGTTGAAATACCTAAATACAAACCGCTTAGACGCTTTGGTTACCTGAACGCCTAACTTACCCATACCACGCTGCTTATCGCTATCCCATATGTAGAAAGGGTTTGCTTTGGGTTTAACACCCTTTATCTCTGATACAGTTAGCATAGGAAAGTTCTCCGGCTTCCTTGTTTGACTAAGTAGCAAATTTAGTCAAACAATTAGTCAAACAAGGATAAAATCATTTAGAGCACCACGTTACCGCATGAAAGGCAGAAAAACAATAAACAACTGTTTTATATGAAATTAATTTATCTAACGATATCGAGAGAGATCCTATGAAACCTAAAACCTATCGACTCCTAAGGGATAGGTCACAGGTTCGAATCCTGTCGGGAGCGCCAGACCTCACAACGGACTAAATGATTACTTGTCATTTAGTCCGTTTTTGCTTCTTACCGCCAAAACTTCTCTTCAATTTACAAGATTCGAACCGCTTTCTTACCTGAAAGAAAATCAAACCACCTACACTGTAATGACAGACCATACGTTGTGCGAGAAATACCACATAGCGGCGCAAACAAACCTTCAACAATTGAAAACAAATCATCTAAAATAGTTATTAATAAAGTTATCGATAGTCACAGAATGAAAAAGAGTAACTTAGAGACGAACACTGGTCATCGCTTCATATCAAAAGCTAAAACAGCCTACAAAATTCATATCCACACACCGGATGACAAGGTTCTTCATCGCTCTGTGGGATACATTCGTATCGGTGAAAAAAAGGGGCTGAAAAAGGCAATCAAGCTGCGTAATGAACTTGGTAGCGAAATGTGGGGTAAATTTTGGCGCAAGCTGCTTAAAGACCCTTATCTGATGACTCGTCTGCCCCACTCTCTTGAACCCAAGATAATTTTTAAGCCCAGACCAACCAAAGATAATCCTACGGCAAAAGATGAATGTTATATTGCCGCCTGGCGTAACTATGATGCGGATGGAAAGCTGATCTATAAAAGTGTCGTCTGCTCAATCAAGAAGCATGGCCGTTTGGCGGCCTACTCAAAAACCAAAAAAGCACTGCTGGAAGCCAACAAAGAGAACCTTGAGATCCTTGAGTTTATGGGACGGCTAAACAGCATCGACCTTAAATAGTACAAAATAAAAAAGCTTTGTGTTTCCACAAAGCTTTTTAATACATCAAGCAATCAAAGTGTCGCTAGCCACTTTCAACTTTTCGTCGCAACTACTCTTGGTACTCGAAAGCAGGAACAACAATTTCTACGCGGCGGTTCTGCTCTCGGCCTTCACGTGTCTCATTTGAAGCAATAGGGTTATTCTCCCCTTCACCACTTACAGTAATACGGCTGCTATCGATACCTTCACTCTCTAGTGCATTTGCTACTGATTGAGCACGCTTCTCAGATAACTTCTGGTTGTATGCTGCAGCGCCGCTAGAGTCGGTGTAACCTGTTATTTCGACATTAGCTTGTGGGTATTGATTCATAAACTGAACCAGTTCATCAAGGATTGATTTACTTTCTTCTTTCAACTCTGAACTATTTAGCGCAAAGCTACCTGAATCAACGAGTTTAGTTTCGAAAGTTTTAACCACTGGTGTAACAACCACTTCCTCAACAACCGTTTCTTCAACAACTTTCTCTTCGATCACAACAGCCTCTTCCTGTTGAGGCTCACTGCCACCAAACTTGTATACTAGGCCAAGTGTCGCACTGTTCACTGCTGCTTTAACAAGATCATTGTTCACATCAGTCAGGCGTTGATATTCAATACGTACTGCGAAATTGTCATCAGACTCAATCTCAAAGCCGATCGCGCCTAAGTATGAGTTATCATCCTTGTTGCCGTACTCGACACGAGCGCCACCCAACTTACCGTATACAGAAATGTCTTCTGTCAAAGGTAGATTCAGTTTAGGTGCAATAGTAAATGCTTTTACTTTTTCATCCGCTAGCCCGTCAGCGGTAAACTCACCCAGGTAGTCATAACCCGCTTCAAGCGACAACATATCAAAGAACTCATAACCTGCGATAACGCCAGCTGTCATTGAATCATCGTCACAATCACTTGTCAGAGCAGTACATGCATCATCAAGCCAGGATTTACCGACTTTACCACCTAAATAAAACTCTGCGTTTGCACTTGCTGACGCTAGTAACAAAGCCCCCGACATAACCACTGCTAACTTTTTCATGAGAACTCCCTCATCAATCAGATGTTTACCTATTCCATGAGCCCAGAAATACTTGGTAAACGATATAGTAATATTGCATATCCAACTCAAATTGATATGCAAGCTTTATAACGAAGGGATTATAAGTGTTTTCACTGTCTCACGAATAAGACAAAGCCCCAACCAGAGGTTGAGGCTTCAATACTAACGTTGTTTTATATTATTTATTATTGCTGAACTTGGTACTCGAATGTCGGTACAATCACTTCAACACGGCGGTTCTGTTGACGACCTTCACGAGTATCGTTTGACGCTACAGGGTTGTTTTCACCTTCGCCGCGAGCAGTAATACGTGATGCATCAATACCTTTTTGCTCTAGGGTAGACGCTACAGATTCTGCACGCTTTTCAGAAACTACCTGGTTGTATTCAGCCGCGCCTGATGAATCTGTGTAGCCGATAACTTCAACTTTAGCTTGTGGGTAAGTGTTTAAGAACTCTACCAGTTCATCTAGCTGAGATGCGCTCTCAGGCTTAAGCTGAGTGCTGTTTAGTTCGAAGCTGCCTGTACCTAGAAGCTGAGTTTCAAAAGTCTTAGTTTCAACAACTGGTTCTACTGGCGTTTCTTCAACAACTTCTTCGACCATCTCTTCTTCAACAACGACAACTGGCGCAGCTTCTTCGTTGCTACCGAACTTGTACACTACACCAAGAGTCGCGCTGTTGCCCATTGCACGAACTTGCTCGTTGTTTGCATCAGTGATTGTTTGGTATTCAACACGTACTGTAACATTCTCGTGTGAATCGAATTCTACACCTGCAGCACCCATGTATGATGCATCTTCTTTGTTACCGTACTTAACGTAAGCGCCACCAAACTTACCGTATAGTGAGATGTCGTTTGTAATTGGCAGATTCAGTTTAGGTGCCAACGTGAACGCTTCTACTTTATCGTCATTGAGACCATCAGTAGTGAACTTACCCAGGTAATCATAACCACCTTCAATTGATAAGAAATCCCACATTTCGTAACCAACGAATGCACCCGCAGTAGAAGCATCATCATCACAGTTTGCTGTCGCTGCTGTACAAGCGTCATCTAACCATGATTTACCAACTTTACCACCCACGTAAAGCTCAGCCATTGAAGGTGCTGATGCAAGAAGAAGTGATGCTGAAATTACCGCTGCTAATTTTTTCATTGTTTTGATTCCTCAAATCTGAATGTTTTTTAGCCTGAGTGCACATTTCCATTTACCCTTTTGAAAGGCCTAAATGGAAACAGGGCACGACTTATCATTTATCTTGGCTAAAACTAAACTTGTAGTAGATATCTCTACCCAAGTAAGAATACGCAGCGAACTATAAACTCATTTCTCAGAATTCAAAGTAGGATTTTGTCAAAGCATTGTTAGAGAAAAATCAGAAAATCCACATCAGATAATGGGAAGCTAAGTAGGATAAGGCATAAGCGAAGATCAAATTTTTTCCGATAAAAATCAAAAAACTAGGGAACAAAATCAAAATTCTCAATACTGAGAAAGACAATTGTAGGGTTGAAGCTACAACTAAGTTGTTAGCCTGAACATCAGATAAAAAAAACCGCAGCCTTTCGCCGCGGTTTCGTTTTAGATAAGGTAGTACGCTTATGCGTTAGCTTCGCGTTGTGCGATAAACTCCAACGCCATCTTGATGCGAGCGATACAACGCTCTTTACCAATGAGTTCCATTACGGCGTCAACAGAAGGAGACTGACCGCCGCCCGTTACTGCTACACGTAGTGGCATACCAATCTTGCCCATACCGATTTCTAGCTCTTCGCATACTGCTGTGATAACACCGTCTTTGATATTAGCGGTTGTCCAGTCAGTAACAGCTTCAGCTTTAGCCAATGCAAGCTCTAGAGGCTCTTTCGCTACGCCACGCAGATGTTTCTTCGCCGCGCCCGCTTCAAACTCAGAGAAATCTTCGTAGAAGTAACGGATTTGCTCTGCCAGCTCAACTAGCGTGTTACAACGTTCACCAACTAGCTTGATCACTTCTGTGATTGCCGGGCCGTCAGTCACGTCTAGTTTTTGCTCATCAAGGTGCCACTGCAGGTGCTCAGCAACATAAGCAGGATCTGAGTTCTTGATGTAATGGTTGTTCAGCCATTGAAGCTTTTCAGTGTTGAACGCAGACGCTGACTTAGACACTGCATTTAGGCTGAATAGGTTGATCATCTCTTCTTCAGAGAAGATTTCCTGATCACCATGAGACCAGCCAAGACGTACCAGGTAGTTGTTTAGTGCCGCTGGTAAGTACCCCATATCGCGGTACTGCATTACTGATACAGCGCCATGACGCTTAGATAGTTTTGCACCATCATCACCCAGAATCATTGCACAGTGTGCGAATGTTGGTACCGGTGCACCTAAGGCTTCATAGATGTTGATCTGACGAGGCGTGTTATTGATGTGGTCTTCACCACGAACTACGTGAGTGATACCCATATCCCAGTCATCGACAACAACACAGAAGTTGTAAGTCGGAGAACCATCAGTACGACGGATGATTAGGTCATCCATTTGATCGTTGCGGATCTCGATGCGACCACGGATTTGGTCATCAAATACTACACTGCCTTGCTTCGGGTTACGGAAGCGGATAACGCACGGGTCGCCATCTTTCGCCGCTTCGTTTGCCGCTTTAATCTTAGGATGGTTGGCATCGTAACGAGGCATCTCTTTGTTCGCTTCTTGCTCTGCACGAATTTCATCAAGCAGTTCTTTAGATGCGTAACATTTGTAAGCTTTGTCTTCAGCAAGCAGCTTATCAACCATTTCGTTATAACGATCAAAACGTTGAGTTTGGAAGTAAGGGCCTTCATTCCACTCAAGACCTAGCCATTTCATACCTTCCAGAATCGCATCTACTGCTTCTTGAGAGTTACGCTCAAGGTCAGTATCTTCGATACGTAGTACGAATTCACCACCTTGGTTTTTAGCATATAGCCAAGAGTAAAGTGCAGTACGAGCACCACCAACGTGTAGGTAGCCTGTTGGGCTAGGAGCAAAACGAGTTTTAACCGTCATGTAAAATACCTTGATTGTCTGAATGACCGCACCACCCCGTTTTAAAGAAGAGGAATGGTGCCAAAATTGCGCGTTATTTTAGCACCGATATGCAAATCTACAATCAATCGTTAATATGTTTTACTGCCCAAGAGATAAACTCTTGGCGCTCAGCCGGACTCATCAATAGAAAATCACTTTGAATTGCGCCGCTATGACGACTATTGTCCTGTTTAGATACCTTGTCAGACTGCAATTTATTGTTGTTTCTCAAGGTAGGAGTCTCTACTGATACAGCGGCCACTCCACCAGCCAAGTTATACTCTTCAAGCATTGCGTCGTAATCATGGATCAGAGCAAATGATTGATTAAAAATCTGCTCTGTAATAATGGCTACCGGCTGACCATTGCGAGTGACTTTAACTGTCGGTTGCTTCTCAAACTTACGCACTCCGCGCTGGTCGCGAATCGCAAATGGGGTTTCAAACAGCAAGGTTTCATTACTTGCATCAAAGGTAACAACCATTGGGTTAGAGTTGAACTTTTGCTTACCACCGTTTCCATCAACCATTGCCGTAACACGCAGTAAGACCTGATTGTGTCCATTGGCTATTTTTAGATCACCTTTGGCTTTTTTCGGAATCTGGTTTATCTGCTGGTTAACCGCCAGTATTTCTACACGGTTATCGGTGTGAATAGTGACTTGGGCATTAGCCATACTGCTGACTAACACTAAAGCTACGGCTGCGAATAGTTGCTTCATACTCTCTTCCTCACGGTTTACAAACGGAAAAAGGCGGACACAGTGTCCGCCTGATCATGGCTTAGTTATTAGAATGTCCACTCTGTACCGATACGAACCATTAGGTCGTCATCGAACGTAGAGTCGTCTTGTTGAGTTAGACGTAGGAAGGTGTAAACAGAGTTGAATGAGTAACCAAATTCACCACTGATAGAGGTTGAATCTAGATCTTTGTTTTCAACGCCGTCTTGCTCACCGCTTTGGTCTGCGTAACCTACACGGATGTTCGCGTTACCGAAGAAGTAGTTAGCTTGAATAGAGTAAGCATCGATTTCACGCTTGGTGTAGCCGTAATCGCCACCGCCGTTGGTTGAATCGTAAGAACCTGTTTTGTAAGCACCTAAGATATTGAAGTTATCCATTGGACGCAGTTCGAAGCCTACAAAGTAAGAGTCTGTGTCACCAACAGAAGCTGCTTTACCTACCTCTTTAATGTCTAGAGGGTTCCCAGGAGTTGCATTGTTTGTGTCAAACACGTTGTCAGTTGCACTTTCAAACTCTGTGCCTTTCGCCGTTTCAAATGCTGCATGTAGCGTTAGCATATCCATTGGTGCAACGGTCACAGAGCCACCAAAGAAGTTTGAATCTTCGTGGTTTTCGCTACCGTTACCGCCAGCCAGGCTGAACTTAACCATATCAGCGAACATTGGTGAGTCGTAGCGTGCCATTTGACTCTTACGGTCGAAGTGGTAACGCTCGCCGCTACGCCATGCACGGTCAAATGTACGGCCTAGGTTTGATGCAGAGTACGGCCAGTCAACAAGTTCGTATAGTGGTGTCAACATACGACCAAAACGAACTTGACCCCAATCGTCGCCACGTAGACCAACGAAAGTGTCACGGTTACCTAAATCAGCACCGTAATCAAGTACCCAGCCAGACTCAACTTGAGCAAATGCCGTTACATTGTCAGTCATCGCTTTCGCTGCACGGAAACCAATACGAGTTTCGTTTTCAAGCGCCCAACCGTCATCTGGACCAGTTGCATTAGACGCGCCGTAATCTACAGCAGAGATAGAGACAACGCCGTAAACCTCTACGTTAGCGTCATTCGGATCGCCCAGCATATACGCATTAGCAGTACCAGCGGCCATGGTAGTTGCGGCGATTGCTGCGCCAAGAAGAGTCTTTTTAAAGTGAGACATAAGATTAACCCCTATTGTTTTTGAATTTTTCCTTGTCCCCCTCTCACATATCTAACTGTATGTTTCGAGGGGAACTATTTATGGACGGGGTCATGGTGACAAACTTTTTTTGCGGCGAAAAAAGATAGAAAAAATAATCTGATTGGCTTCAAATCAACAAAATATAAAACAAAGTAAAACAAATAAATTCAGACACTTAGATACAAACCTTAAGAAACATAAACGTCAAAGTCACCTTAATGAGTATTCAGTAAGCTTACACTCGACAAAATCTGCAATTGAGATCACTGTGATTTTTTATCTATTTACGGAACTTTATATTTCCAAAATAAAAAGTTTGAAATGTCTCGCAGGCAAAGAGGTGCCAATCTCCGTCAAATGGCCGATTTTGACGTTTTGTTTAAATGCTTGACCTTACCCTTGCGGTAAGGTTTAGGCTTAACGACAATAAATAATTGAGGTGGTGTTATGACTAAGTTTGATATCCCGCTTACAGGCTTAAACTGTATGGGTTGCGCGAGAAAAGTTGAGCGAGCAATCACAGCAGAACATACAGTCAAGATCAGTGACTTGTCGCCGACTTTCGTCTCTGTAGAAACTGACAGTTCATTTTCTACTATTGCTCAATCTATAGAGCAGCTCGGCTATCAGGCTGGCCATAAATATCATTTATTCTTAACCGGTCTAAATTGCGCTAAATGTGTGGCTAAACTAGAGCAGGCATTAAAGCAATCTGACCTTAATGGCGACTTCACAGTTACCAAAACTGAACTCAATCTCGTTTCACTCCATTCGCAACAGGAAGTCATTCAGCTGATTGAGTCTCTTGGTTATAAAGCCAGTACAGCCTCTCCCCAATCAGAACCAGAACAAATTGTGGAAGAGCAAGATGTTCAAGTGGAGGTAGAGCAAGAAGTATCATCGACTCACTCTGCGCATTTACTTATCTCCGGCATGACCTGTGCCAGCTGCGTCTCATCAGTAGAAAAAGCGCTGACCTCTGTCGCCAGTGTGACTAAAGCCCAGATCAACCTTGCCGAGCAGAGTGCATTGGTCTTTACCACTCAGCCTATCGAAGTCATTGAAAAAGATCTGCTAGCCTCAGTCTCACAGTCAGGTTATCAGGCACAAATCATTGCTGACCCCGAGACACAACAACAGAAGCAGCTAGAACAGCAACAAGCAGCACAGGCACATCATAAAAAGAGTGCCTGGTTAGGCCTGATTATTGGTGCACCATTAATGCTTTGGGGCATCGTCGGCGGGAACATGATGATCCGTAATAGCCAAGATCAGTTAGCTTGGGGGGTCATCGGTCTTGTCTGTTTATGGCTACTTGCCACAGCAGGGCGAACCTTCTTTACCAATGCTTGGCAAGCACTCACTCACAAGCGAGCCACTATGGATACTTTAGTCGCGTTAGGCACTGGTGCTGCTTGGCTCTTCTCTATGTTAGTGGTCACTTTCCCACAATGGTTTCCGGCCGCTTCACGACATGTTTACTTTGAAGCGAGCGCGATGATTATTGGCCTGATATCGCTTGGTCACTATATAGAAGCCAAAGCTAAGGCGAATACCACCCGCTCACTTCAGGCTCTGATTAATCTTCAGCCTCAGGTGGCGACTCTGGTGACGGAACAAGGCGATCGAGACATCACTATCGACGAAATTAGTCTTGGAATGAGACTGCGGGTGAAACCTGGTGAAAAAGTGCCCGTCGATGGCATTGTTGAGTCGGGTGAATCTTATCTTGATGAGTCAATGCTAACTGGCGAACCAGTACCGGTAAATAAACAATCCGGCGATGCGATTTCTGCAGGCACTATCAACCAAGACGGTAGTTTAATCATTCAAGCCTCTGGTGTAGGCAGTGATACCATGCTTTCGCGCATCATTACTATGGTCCGCGAGGCACAAAGCAGCAAACCCGCGATCGCCAAGCTTGCGGATCAGATTTCGTCGGTGTTTGTTCCTGTAGTCGTCGCGATTGCGATCTTCTCTGCGCTGGTATGGTTTATGGTGGGTCCGGAACCGAAAGCCAGCTATATGTTAGTGGTCACTACTACCGTTCTTATTATTGCCTGTCCCTGCGCACTAGGCTTGGCGACACCGCTTTCCGTCACGGTTGGCATAGGTAAAGCTGCCGAAATGGGCATACTGATTAAAGATGCGGATGTTCTGCAGTCGGCAAGTAAGATAGATACTGTTGTATTCGACAAGACAGGCACATTAACTCAAGGCAAACCTAATGTGCAGAACGTCTATGCAGTCGATGACAATAGCGAGCGACTACTAACTTTAACCGCGTCAATAGAGCAGCAGTCAGAGCACCCGTTAGCCAAAGCTATTGTCGGTCAAGCGAATCAACAAGGACTTACCCTGTCTGAAGTTACAGACTTTGAAAACCGCCGAGGTCAGGGAGTGTTTGCCACTGTTGAACAACAAACCATCGCCGTCACTTCTCTCGGTTACGCACAAACACAATCTTGGGATCTCACCGAGGTTGATGATGCGCTACAGCAATACTTAGACAAAGCCTGGACTCCAATCGTTATCGCTGCGAATAACAAGGTTATTGGCGTTATCGCTATTGCCGATCCGATAAAGTCTGATGCTAAAGAAGCGGTAGAAGCACTTAAAGCTAACCATATCACGCCGATTATGCTTACTGGCGATAACCCGCGCGTTGCCCAAGCCATCGCTGATCAGTTAGGAATTGAGCAAGTAATCGCGCAAGTATTACCTGATGAGAAAGCTGGCCATATCGCTCGTTTACAAAATGAAGGTCGTTGCGTTGCAATGATAGGTGATGGTGTTAATGATGCCCCAGCCCTTGCTCTTGCTGATATTGGTATCGCTATGGGTGGTGGTAGTGATGTTGCTATCGAAAGTGCACAGATGACACTATTAAATTCTTCACCGCTGTCTGTTATCAGAGCCATAGAGCTGTCTAAGGCAACGGTGCGTAATATGAAACAAAACTTATTTGGAGCCTTCGTCTACAACTCGTTAGGCATCCCTATTGCAGCTGGTGTGCTTTATCCCAGCTTTGGCTTTTTGCTCAGCCCTGTTGTTGCAGGCGCAGCAATGGCACTTTCCTCGATTACCGTAGTAAGCAACGCTAATCGTTTAAGACTGTTTAAAATTTCGTAGAGGTTACTATGAATCGTAATTTTTTTGCCCTGGCAACACTGACTCTGCTTTCTGGCCATGCGTTAGCTGCAGACGTAATCAACCATAAATCACCTTATTGTGGCTGTTGCACCGAGTGGACAAAGCATATGCAAGATGCAGGTTTCACTGTCTCAGAAAAACTGCATGAAAACATGAACCCGATTAAACAAAAGCTTGGCATTACACCTGAACTTGCTTCTTGTCATACAGCAGAAATTGACGGCTACGTTTTTGAAGGTCACATTCCAGCGGAAGACATTAAAGCTTTTCTTGAAAACCCACCGCGTAATGCCAAGGGACTTGCTGTCCCTGGAATGCCAATGGGATCTCCTGGTATGGAATATGGCAATGAAAAAGACGAGTATTCGGTCTATGCCTTCAACGAAAAAGGTCAGGTATTCGAGTACCGCCACTACCAAGGCAACAAATAACCAATTTTGTTGAACTGATTTGAATGGCGCTTTCATTGTCAGCATTGCTGATGAAAGCGCTGTTTATTGCTTAATAATCAGTTGCATAGATCTAAATATAGATCAAGTTTAACTCCGTGTAGTTTTGTTTTTAGCATTCTTACCTGCCCTCAGATAACTTTCTCTTCCGCTGAACAACGCCCTGCTCTCTGGCGTTCACCAATACTTGCTGCATCAACACATAACCTGAGATGCACAGTTAAACACTTATATCGGATACATTTGAGAACTATTATGCGTAAACATCTACTTATTGCTGCGACAGCTGCAGTCGTTTCCTTGCCATCATTTGCTAACTCTCCTTACGTAGCTGTGGAGTTAGCCGGCGGTGCATACAACACCTCAGTCTCCGAGGCAGAAGATCAAACGATCGTGGACAACCTAGACAACGCTGGGGCTATCGCTATCAAAGCTGGCTCTTACTTGAATGACAACGTACGCGTCTATGGTTACTTACAATATAACGGTGAAAGTGAGCTTACTTATATAGATCCATTTGCTGCTGAGGTTGCCAAGTTTCGTTTAGAAGGCTATCAATTTGGCGCTGGTTCTGACTATGTTTACCACCTGGATAATAGCTTCTACCTGCTAGCAGGTGGCTCGCTGGGCTTTTACCAGAGTGAGTTGGAGACAAGCGTTAACATATCAGGCCTTAGCATAGCGACTACAACGAGTAAAAACTCAGGCCTGACCTATGGCCTAAACGCTGGTATGGGCTACATGTTCACTGATCACTTTGGTATGGAAGCGGGTTACCGTTTCAACTACTACTCTGGCAACGAGCATAAAATTGGCAACGAACCTTTAGCTAAGTTTAACTCGTCAAACCAGGGCTACATCAACGCGACGTACAAGTTCTAGTCTGATTCAACTCGGTGCATTTCCCCTGATGCACCGAGCATCTCAAAAATGAGACATGCGCACTTCGGCGCCAAGGATTCTATAAGTAGCGATGATCTTTTTGTAGAATGCGCGGCGTCTTTTTGCTCTCTAAATACCCTCTATGAACTTACTCGCTCAGGCCAAACAAAGTGGTCATCATATTGCTATTGCCCACTTAATCTATGATCCAAAAGATAAAACTCTGACCAATGACGGTCAGCAAGTTGCGCTAGAGCCGCGTAATGTCGCCTTACTGGAAGTACTATTATCAAATATTGGCGAACCTACCTCTATCGAGCAGTTCATTGAACAAGTCTGGGACAGTCAATACATCTCTAAAAATGTAGTCACTAACCGTATTAGCTTACTGCGCAACCTACTGCGCGAAAATGTTCCTGATATCGACTCTACTAAGCTTATCGTGACTTACCCGAAAAGAGGCTACTATATTCTGGGTAATTATGTTCAATTAGTTGAACCTGCAAGCTGCGTCTCTCATTCAGAAGAAGTACGAAAGAGTGACAAACAACGTCACAGTTTCAAACCAACTAAGCGATTTTTATCCCTCTTTGCGCTTACTGTAGCTAGCTTGTTCGCTCTGATCGCGGTGGTAAATACCTTCTTTGATGTAAAAGTTGAATCAAAGGGACAAGCGTTGTACGTACCTCAGGTGCGTCTGTTACTTGATCAGATCTCTTCATCCCAACAGTCAACACATCAAGACGCTCTTCGCCTCAAAGTTCTGTTACTGCACGCCTACAGCCACTCACCTTATATCCATCTGGCAAACATGCGTTCACCAAGCTACTACCTAATGAGTCTGAGCGAACACCGCCACTTTCCGGGGGCAGATGCACTTAGCGACTCTGATTACCAACTTACATTTAACCTGATAAAAGATAGTCATGACGTTGATAAACTAGAAGTTATCCTAAACCACTCTGCTTCAGCACGTGTGGCATGGCGTAACCTATACACCTTGAACAGTAATCAACTAATAGAGACTATCAACAGACTCAATGCCGACTTAACAGAGTATTTCAAACTGCCCGCACCAATCGTATCGATAAAGCAGCAACTTCAAACTAATTTAAGTCAGCTATCTGAAACGGATTTTGATCAGTTGGTAAACCAGGATATGAGTGGTGCAGAGATCAGTTTTTATACCAGAGAACTGCTTTTCAGTACTCAGCCAGCAGAAGTACTGACTCGATGGATCAATAAAGTAAAACAAACGACGCCGACACCTTCTCCCGAGCTTCATATGCTGCTGGCACTGCTCACGTATCGCGCAGGTGACATCGAGAAAAGTCTGCAGATGTTACAAAGAGAGTATGTGGCGGAAATACCGAGTAATGCGCTGATATTGATGCTTCAGGCGAACATTAGCCGTAAAAAACGTAACATGGAGCAGTACTTAAGTAATTATCTTAAGGCTACTGCCGCATTAACCATTACTTTGCCTGCCCAGCAAGTACTCGACCACTACATCAGTCAAAATAAACAATCGGCCTGTTTAGGCCTATGGAAAGATGCACTATCTAATATTGAGTATATCCATATGCCTAATAGCATCCTTTGGCAGGGAGTTGAGCGTTTTTGTGCGCCTATCAACAAAACGTAAATAACAAAGCCCGGCAAATGCCGGGCTTTATATTGGACAGTCATCTATTCGCTTTAGAAGCCGTATGATGCACCAAATACGAATGCGTTGTTTTGCTTGCTTGAGCCATCGGCGTAGTCAGCACCGTTAGCCTGACTGCGGAATTCAAAGTAAGGCTGAACTCCAGTACGTGTCCAAGTTACACGTAGCTCGTGGTCCATTGTGTCCTGTTTCTTCATATCGCCAGCAAGATTGTATTGCGATTCGTTACCGGCAATCACGTAGACGTTGTTATAGCTTAGTGATACATCTTCATTTAGCACATAACCGATACGGTTATCGAAACGGATGTCATTATCCAGGCTGCTGTCTTCGTTAATGTGCAGACGAGTACGGTTGCTAATTGATAGACCGTTATCAAAGTTATAACCAATCTTAACCAGTGGGCGGTACTGCGCTGTTGAACCATCAACTAACAAGTGTTGGTAGCCTGCAGCAACCCATAAATTGTCAGTAATGTTGTATGACTGCTCACCACCAAGAGTTACACCGATAGAGTAGTTTTCACCATCAACCACTGGGTCACCAATTGAGATACCGTCAAACTCAGTGTAAACCGTTAGACCACCAACAGAGTTATCAAATGTATGACCAGCTTCTAACGTTGATGTTGCGCTGTTACCGTGCAGGTCGTCATCATGAAACTGAACGTTACCTGTTACGTAAGATGAGCCTGCGAAAGCAGTTGAAGCGAATGCAAGAGAAAGTGCGCTAAGAGTAAATAGTTTTTTCATTGTAATCTGCCTTAAATACAAAAGTGAGCCGCGGTTCTTGTCCGGTATTTCTTCACCGCCGACCGCAAAGAAGGTTTGCCTCCCTGGCTTGGCTTTCATAATGTCGGATTTAATTTACGATAAAAAATAAATCCGAATTTTGTGCGACACGGTTCAACGTAAAAAACAGAAAAGTTATTTAACCCTTACAAATCAGATGGTTGAAAAATGTAAAAACTTAGCAATAGATAAAAGCAAGATCTAACTCACATCAATACACTTGCGAATGCCGATTAGACTTATCTGGATCACAGCCATTTTAGCTTTTTGTTATTTTTCGATAATAATAATCCGATCCCGATCACTTAAATATCCGCTAAATGAATAGACGCTAATTTGATTTGAACGAGCGCTGCCGATCGTTTTGACGTAGCCAGAGACGAAAAAGACTGCCAATGGCAGCCTTTGATGAAGTCAGTTCTATCGATTAACGGTTAGTAATTAACTGAGCCATCATCTCAATATGTAAGTCGTCGTCGTTAAGACAAGGGATATAGGTGAATTGCTCACCACCGTGCTCAGTGAAAATCTCGCAACATTGGTCGGAAAGCTCTTCCAGTGTTTCAAGACAGTCAACAGAGAAAGCTGGAGCAAGAATATCGAGTTTCTTAATGCCTTTACCTGGTAATTTTTCCAGAGTTTTGTCGGTATATGGCTGCAGCCACTCTTCACGACCAAAGCGAGACTGGTAGGTCATACCAATTTGGTTTGGAGCCAAGCCAAGTTCGCGAGCCAGCAACGTTGTTGTCTTGTCACAATGTTGCGGATAGATATCACCATTGTCGGCATAGCGTTTAGGAATGCCGTGATAAGAGCAAAGTAGGTAGTCACCTTTGCCATTCTCTTGCCATGAGCGTCGCACGCTCTCCGCAAGTGCCTTAATGTAGAGAGGATGATCGTGATAATCGCGAACAAACTGATAGTTTGGCACGACCGGCATCTTCTTAAAGGCTTTAGTCAAACCATCAGAAACAGCCGCTGTCGTTGTACCTGAATACTGAGGATATAAAGGCAGAACAATAATGTCTTCCACACCTTGTGCCACTAGCGCTTCTAGTCCGGTTTGTAGGCTAGGATTGCCATAAGTCATACCCAGTTCAACGGGCATATCAATTAAAGCTTTTAGCTTCTCGACCTGCCTTTTTGAATAGACCATCAATGGCGATCCTTGCTCCATCCACACTGACTGATACAGCTTAGCCACTTTCGGTGCACGGATAGGTAGTATCACACCATGCAAAATCGGACACCACAACCAGCGCGTCATATCGACCACTCGTTTGTCATGGAGGAACTGACCCAAAAATTGCTTCACTGCCGGGGCCGTTGCTTCATCAGGGGTACCCAGGTTAACGAGTAGCACACCTTGTCTCTTACTATTTTGCATAGCTTCCTATCGATTCTAAAATGGTTGTTTACGTATTTAAGATCTTGATAGATCACGTATAAGCATAAAAAAAGCGACCTTGTCAGGTCGCCTTCACTATAACAAATTTTCAAAATTCGCTGTTAGCTATTT
Source organism: Vibrio brasiliensis LMG 20546 (assembly GCF_000189255.1). Lineage (GTDB taxonomy): Bacteria > Pseudomonadota > Gammaproteobacteria > Enterobacterales > Vibrionaceae > Vibrio > Vibrio brasiliensis. Next base: position 46,204 of record NZ_AEVS01000116.1, read on the forward strand.
ATGCTAGCGCTTTCTCGATATCAGCACTTACTTCAGCTACTTGCTTAGTACCATCAAACTTAAGGTACTTAGTGTTACCCGCTTCAGCTTCTGCACCGTAGTAAGCAATTAGCGGAGCTGTTTGGTCATGGTAAACACCCAGACGAGCACGTACTGTCTCTTCTTTGTCGTCATCACGAACAACCAGATCTTCACCAGTTACGTCGTCTTTGCCTTCAACTTTAGGCGGGTTGTAAACAACGTGGTAAGTACGACCTGAAGCCAGGTGAGCACGACGGCCAGCCATACGCTCTACAATCACGTCATCAGCAACGTCAAACTCGATAACGTAATCGACAGCAACACCCATTTCTTTAAGGCCATCAGCCTGAGGGATAGTGCGTGGGAAGCCATCTAGTAGGAAACCTTTTTCGCAGTCATCTTGAGCAATACGCTCTTTGATTAGACCAAGGATGATTTCATCAGAAACTAGCTGACCAGCGTCAATAACAGCTTTAGCTTGCTTACCAAGCTCTGTACCTGCTTTGATAGCAGCACGCAGCATGTCACCAGTAGAGATTTGCGGAACACCGTATTTTTCCATGATGAAATTTGCTTGTGTGCCTTTACCTGCACCTGGAGCACCTAGAAGAATGATGCGCATGTTGAATCCTCTTAAGATAATGATGATTTATACCGAAGCTCACTATGGTGTCGTCTATCACACAGCCTTAGCTCACGGTAAGTTTCGGTATAACTGTTATTACAGTTAACAATAAAACAGGCGTGCACATTACACGCCCGCTCGTTTGGTTTCAAGATTGCATTCTATCATACAATTTAAAACCAAAGCGCGAATTACGACTAAAGAATGCTTAAACACTCACATTTGCCGCTTAATTAACGCGCTTTATTCACAATTAACGCAAATAAGCTAAAAAGCCCGCAAGATGCGAGCTTTTTGGCAATTTTGAGCTATTAGCCCTTAGTCAAAAGCGAGTTGATAGCGCCTAAGAATTGCGACGGATCATCCATAGAACCTCGCTCAGCTAACATAGCTTGACCAAGCAGAAGCTCAACCCAACGACCAAACGCTTCTTCGTCAGCTTCATCAGCCATACGCTTAACTAAAGCGTGCTCTGGGTTGATCTCGAAGATGTACTTCACTTCTGGAGCAGCCTGACCAGCAGCTTCCAATAGTTTCGCCATCTGAGTTCCCATTTCAAAGTCGTCAGTAACAACCACCGCTGGCGTTGTCGCTAGCTTGAAGGTCGTACGAACTTCTTTAACACGGTCGCCTAAATACTCTTTAGTACGTTCAACGACAGACTTAAACTCTTCTTCAGTCTCTTTCTGTTTCTCTTTCTCAGCTTCATCTTCAAACTTGCTGAGATCCAGACCCGCTTTAGTGATTGACTGGAATTGCTTACCATCAAACTCAGTCAGGTAGTTCATCAGCCACTCATCGATGCGGTCAAACATCAGAATAACTTCAATACCTTTAGCTCTGAATTGCTCTAAGTGAGGGCTGTTCTTCGCCGCTGCATAGCTATCTGCAGTAAGGTAGTAGATCTTATCCTGACCTTCTTTCATGCGCTCAATGTAAGAGGCAAGACCGACCGTTTGATCTGCTGAGTCAACTTCTGTAGAGGCAAAACGTAGCAGCGCAGCAACTTTCTCTTTGTTGCTCATATCTTCTGCCGGGCCTTCTTTTAGTACCAGGCCAAACTCTTTCCAGAATGACTGGTATTTCTCTTCGTCATTCTTTGCCATACGCTCAAGCATAGTCAGAACACGCTTCGTACAGGCGTTACGCAGAGATTGAGTCACTTTGTTATCTTGCAGAATTTCGCGCGAAACGTTTAGCGGTAGATCGTTTGAATCTATTAAGCCACGAACGAAGCGCAGGTAAGACGGCATAAACTGTTCAGCGTCATCCATGATGAATACACGCTGCACGTACAGTTTTAAACCTGACTTATGGTCGCGGTTCATCATATCCCACGGAGCTTTAGCCGGGATGTAAAGCAGACTTGTGTAGTCGTTTTTACCTTCGACACGGTTATGACTCCAAACCAGCGGATCAGCAAAGTCGTGAGAGACGTGTTTATAAAACTCCTGGTATTCTTCTTCAGAGATATCAGACTTATTGCGTGTCCATAGTGCTTGAGCTTTGTTGATTTGCTCCCACTTTTTCTCGCCAGTCTCTTTACCTTCTTCATCACGAACCGCAGTTTGGATCGCAACTGGAATACCAATATGGTCAGAGTACTTGCTGATCACTTCACGCAGACGCCATTCATTGAGGAATTCTTTACCTTCTTCACGCATATGAAGAACGATATCGGTACCACGTGTCTCTTTCGAGATAGTTTCGATGGTGTACTCACCTTCACCAGCCGAATGCCACTGTACCGCCTCATCCACCGCAAGGCCCGCTGCACGAGTACGGACGGTTACTGCATCAGCGACAATGAATGCCGAATAGAAACCAACACCAAACTGGCCAATCAATTGAGAGTCTTTCGACTGGTCTTCAGATAGCTTAGAGAAGAACTCAGCAGTGCCTGACTTCGCGATCGTACCCAAGTGTTCGATCACATCGTCACGGCTCATACCGATACCGTTATCTGAGATTGTCAGAGTGTTCGCTTCTTCATTGAAGGATAGCTTTACGCCAAGATCAGCGTCGCCTTGATAAAGATCTGGATTTGACAGTGCCTGGAAGCGCAGTTTGTCAGAAGCGTCAGACGCATTAGAAATCAGCTCGCGTAAGAAAATCTCTTTGTTTGAGTACAAAGAATGAATCATTAGATGAAGTAATTGTTTTACTTCAGACTGAAAGCCACGAGTTTCTTTATTTTGTGTTACTGTTTCGCTCATGATAACTCCATTAGTTCTATAGTTATCAAGCCAATACCTCGATAAAATCGGGTGTAGTTTGGCCTAAATCTGACAGTTAACATGAGGGTGACAAATGTAAATTCAAGGTCAAGAATCATAAAAACAGTGTTTTTTTCCTTAATTTTTAATATCCTTGCCCTCACTAAAAAATCAAAAAATCTAAACTAGAAAGATTTGAACTAGTCTTAGTAAGCGCTTTACTAAAATAACTCTCTGAAACTTAAAATTAAATGGCCATCATTAATGAGTAATATAGGTACTAAGTTTAATCTCGCGAACAGATTTACTTTTGATCCCAATACCAACTCCCTCACAGACAAAGAAAGCGAGAATGAGCTTATTCGTTTAGGGAGTAACGAAAGCCGTATCCTTCTTTTGCTATGTGAGCAGCCAAGTGAAATCGTGTCTCGCAACGAATTACATGACTTTGTGTGGCGTAAACAAGGCTTTGAAGTCGATGACTCAAGCCTGACACAAGCGATCTCTACACTGCGCAAACTACTAAAAGATTCGACTAAGTCACCAATGTTCGTCAAGACGGTGCCAAAGCGTGGTTACCAGCTTATTTGTACTGTCGAACGCACAACGCCACTAATGAGTGGTGATAATGAAGTGGAAGAACCCACTCCAGCTGTAATCGATGAGCTAGAGGTTGAACTTCAGCCATCTACTGAGCCTGTAGCAGAAGTGCCAGCCAAAGCTGTGGAACCTCAGCCGCAAGCCGCTGCGCCAGCGACTGAATCAAATGCATCTTCAGGCTTGATGGCTAAGGTGTTGATTGCGCTTGCAGTACTACTACCACTTTGCGTGGTCTTATTTACCAATCCTTCTGAGTCCAAGTTCCGCCAACTGGCTGTATTTGACAACATTCCAGTAAAAACGCCACTTAACCACCCTGATTTAAGCAGATGGTATCCATCTATCGAGCAGTGTGTGATTAAGTACAATGAGACTCATGTGGGTGAATTTGCTCCTGTTGAGGTCATTGCAACCGGTGGCCAGAACAATCAGTTAGTACTTAACTATATCCATGCATTGGATAACTCAGGCGAGAACGTGACTCTGCGAATCTTCGCTGAACAAAAAGATCTAAGTAAAGTTTGCCAATAGGAAACATTAAGATGAATCAGAAAATTGCAGCAGGCCTACTTATTGTTTCAGCACTGTTTAGCGGTTGGCTATATTGGGGCAGCGATCTTAAAGTTGAACAAGTTCTGACTTCTAATGAGTGGCAGTCAGAGATGGTCACTGTCATAGCAGACTCTATTCAAGAGGAGTCTGTAGGGCCGTTACGTAAAGTAAACGTTGTTTCTAACGTTAAGTATCTGCCAAATAATACTTATATTCGTGTAGCAACCGTTCGCCTCTACGGTAACGATGCTGACAATGAAAGCATTATTAATATCTCCGAAACAGGTAGCTGGGATATCAGCGATAACTACCTGCTAGTATCACCGACTGAGTTTAAAGATGTCTCTTCAGCACAAAGCAAAGACTTTACTGCAGAGCAGCTTGATCTCATTACTCAGTTGTTCAAAATGGATGCTCAGCAAAGTCGCCGTATCGATATAGTCAATACTAAAACCCTGCTCCTGACTAGCTTAAGTCACGGTTCTACGGTGCTTTTTACTAACTAATTTCGATAAAGGGGCATGATGCCCCTTTTTATTAAGTATCACATGGATTGGATAAACACTTTCGGCCTATTTATTGGCTCTCTAATTGCCAATACCCTCGCATCACTGTCTGGTGGTGGTGCTGGCTTACTTCAGTTCCCACTACTGATCTTCTTTGGTCTGCCTTTTTCTATCGCCCTTGCAACCCATAAAATCGCTAGCGTTGCCTTAGGGGTCGGGGCAGCCTACACCCACATAAAACAAAAAAACTTTAGTTATCAAGTTGCCTTATATCTGGTGCTTGTAGGCAGTATCGGTGTGATTATTGGTGCGAATATCGTTCTACTCATTCCCGATCAAATTGCTGAAACATTGCTCGGTCTGATGATACTGGCACTCGGTATATATTCACGATTCAAACCGCAGCTTGGCCAACAAGATCTGATGCTTAATCGTCATTATAAGGGCTGGGCTATTGGTGGAGTTGGCTTAATGTTAATTGGCGTGATTAACGGCTCTTTGACCGCCGGCTCAGGTTTGCTCGTGACTCTGTTTCTTGTGCGTTGGTTTGGCTATAGCTATAAACAGGCCGTCGCCTTGACCATGTTATGTGTTGGTTTGTTCTGGAATGGTATAGGTGGCATTGCGATGGTTCAGGCTGGAGCACCTGTATACTGGCCATGGTTGCCTGCTCTGGTGTTGGGTTCATTTTTAGGCGGCGGACTTGGGGCTTACATGACAACACGGGTCAACAATCAGGTCATCAAAGTGTGCTTTGAGATTCTCACATTTGCCGTCGGCATCAAATTAATAATCTAGAAGGAAGAGCCATGCACAAGGCTAAAATTGATATCTATTACTGCCGCCAGTGTAACTGGATGCTACGTTCGACCTGGCTGAGTCAGGAACTACTGCACACCTTTAGCGAAGAGATATCTTCAGTGTCACTTCACCCTGATACAGGAGGAAGATTTGAAATACACTGCAATGGGGAGATGATCTGGGAACGTAAACGAGATGGCGGTTTTCCCGAAGCCAAAGTACTCAAGCAGCGCGTCAGGGATCTGATCGACCCTGAGCGCGACCTTGGTCACTCTGATAGTAAATAACCCTTGTATAGCTAAATTGTCGCCACTGCTAGATTAAGCGGACTGCGACTCTAGTTGAGTTTGCATCATGACTTGGTCATCAAAGCTCAACACTTTCAGCTCATCACCTTCGAGCATACCGTAGCTTGCTGCGTGTCCCTCACGAGGGAACGTCGCTGAACCAGGGTTAAAGATGTATTGTTCACCGTCCAACTCAGCCACTGGAATATGGCTATGGCCGTGGACAATCACATCACCAACTCGAAGTGGTGGACGCTTATTCGCGTTATAAAGATGACCATGAGTAATAAACAGACGCTGACCACTCTCTAACATCACCCAGGCGTAATCCATCATCATAGGGAATGAAAGCAGCATCTGATCCACTTCGCTATCACAGTTTCCGCGCACAGCAATAATTCGCTCTGCATATTGGTTTAAACGCTCACTCACCGCCTGAGGGTTATACCCTTGTGGCACCGGATTGCGTGGACCGTGATTTAACGTGTCCCCTAGCAAAACGAGTGTGTGTGCACCAGAGCGTTCAAAGGCTTGTAAAACTTGTTCAGTTGCAGGCAGAGAACCATGCAGGTCAGAGGCAAAAAAGAGTTTCACGACATCATCTCCTCAAAAAATACCCTGCAGATTCTACTCTCTCATACCGGGTTAGTCATCTTTGACCATACCGTTAATAACGATGTTGTTGTAGCTCACCATGCCGATCACTTTACCCTGCTCAATAACGGGTGCCCTACTAATACCAAATCGTTCAAACAGGCGTGCGCAATATTTGACATTCATGTTTGGGTCTACTGATAAAGCTGGCTTGGTCATGATTTCATAGATATTGGTGCGTTCTGGAGAACGATTCTGAGCGAGCACCTTCTTGGCAATGTCATTCATTAACACCACACCATACTCGTCATCATCATTGCGCTTATCGACAACCAGAGCTTTAACTTCATGACTGCGTGCCATTTGAATGCCCTCTTTGACCGTGGTTAAGCCATCAATAATCACGTAGTTGCTTGTCATTACATCCCGCACACGGACTTTCACATGCTCTGTCATATCTCATCCTCCACAACTTTTGTTAGTTTCTCGACCTGATGGGCGACACCCACCGCATCTTCAATATCGATCTGAATCGCAATCCCCTGTCCGGACTCCTGGTCAAACTCCCCCACCTCATTGATCGTTTCTAAGATATGTCGTGACAGGTGTTCCTCGACAACAAAAAGTAGTACGTCTTTTTGTACATCCAGAGTCAGACCAAAAAAGGTTCTTTTCTGATTGAGCCCTTCACCACGAGCATTGTTAATCACGGTGGCTCCGGTAGCACCAGCGTTTCTCGCTGCGTCTAGAACAACATCTGTTTTACTGTCTTCGACAAATGCTATAAGTAATTTAAAGCGCATTTTCCTTTTCCTCCTTCTCAGCGCCTTTGTTAAGCCACTGAGTGATTTGTGCATATCCCATTACTGAGATCATGGGAAATAAACTCGCAAAGGCGATCAATCCGAACCCATCTATCATTGGGCTTCGTCCCGGTACCGTTGAGGCTAACCCCAAGCCTAACGCGGCAACTAAAGGAACCGTCACCGTTGATGTTGTTACCCCGCCCGAATCATAAGCCAATGGAATAATCAGTTTTGGCGCATAGAAGGTCTGTATAACCACCACCACATAACCGACAATGATGTAATAGTGGATAGGGTCACCAACCACAATGCGGTAACTACCTAAAGAGATGCCAAATGCCACGCCTAACGCCACTGCAACTCGCAAGCCGTTGACGCTAATACTGCCAGCAGAGACTTGATTGGCTTTAATTGCTACTGCGATCAACGAAGGTTCAGCAATGGTGGTACTAAAGCCAATAAAGAAGGCAAACAGGTAAACCCAGTAATAGTCGATCCACTCTATGCGTTCACCAATGGAAACTCGAAACTCAGCAATAAAGTCTGGTGCTGTTAGCTGCGTTGCCATTGTTTCACCAAGTGGAAATAGAGCCAGATCAAGCCCAATCAGGAAAAGAGACAGGCCAAGAATGACGTAAAAAAAGCCGAGAATGACCTTAGGTAAGTTGTTTACCGGTCTTCTTAACACCGCAAACTGGAAGCCAAAGATAATTGTCGCGATCGGCAGAACGTCACTAATAGTGCCGATAAACACATCGATAAAGTGAGACCATTCAATCATGCGACCACCATTCCATAGACCATGACGAACATCATTGGCAACAGTGAAGCAAATGCGATCAAACCGAACCCATCGATCATCGGATTTCGCCCTTTAATAGCTGATGCGAGCCCGACACCTAATGCGGTAACGAGTGGTACAGTAATCGTTGAGGTTGTCACACCACCGGAATCATACGCGACACCAATAATACTTTGCGGGGCAAACATAGTGAGTACGACCACACCAATATAACCACCGATAATCATGTACTGAATTGGCCAGCCTTTGAGGATTCGCAGCACACCGAGCAAGATGGCAATTCCGACCGAAAGAGCAACCGTATATCGCAATCCGTTCGCATAGTCTTCCATCGCCTGCTCTTGGTAGGCGATCATCCCTCCTTCTGCGGCCACTTCTGCAGCTTCGTCAGCCACTGCAGTCAAGGCTGGCTCTGCTACTGTGGTTCCAAATCCCAGGCAGAAAGCAAAGGTTAGCAGCCAAAACACACTACCTTTGCGTGCAAATGCTTGTGCCATTGTCTCGCCGATTGGAAATAACCCCATCTCTAAGCCGAAGATAAAAAAGGTTAAACCAAACACCACCAGCACTAAGCCAAACAAAATTGAGACTAAATTGGGTAATGGTTCCTGCAATACCACTAGTTGAAAGAACGCGATCACCACCACTATGGGCATCAAATCTCTCAAGCTTCCTAATAGCGCTTTCGCTAACGCTGTCACTGCCTGCACATAACCTCCTGTTATAGTCCCTGCAATATCCTTACTTATTAGCATGACAAACAAAAAACGTTTCGAATGTGATTACTGCAACGTAGAAGAGGAGAAACGTAACAAAATGTTAAATTTGTGATATTGGCACAAGTGATCACTTTTCACGCTAAGTCGCTATAATTAGTAACAATAGTTGACTATGGTTAAACCTCATCGAGGTTAACGTTAATCATGATAAGGACAGGAAATGAAAGTACTGCTCACTGGTGGAACAGGTTTTATCGGCCGTGAACTGCTTAAACACTTAACCACCCATGAGATCGTACTGCTCACTCGCGAACCAAGAGTGGCGAGAGAGCGGCTCAGCCATACAGATATGGGGAACGTTACCTACGTTTCTGACTTAGATGGTTTTCAACATCTCAATGATTTTGATGCGGTAATCAACCTTGCCGGCGAACCTATTGCCGACAAACGCTGGAGCAAAAAACAGAAACAGACTATTTGTGATAGTCGCTGGGCGTTAACAGAGCGTTTGGTCGAACTGATTCACGCCAGTACCAACCCTCCTGAGGTATTTATAAGCGGCTCTGCGGTTGGCTATTATGGCGATCAACAAGAACATCCATTCGACGAAACCCTCCATGTCACAGACCTCGGTTTTCCTCATCATGTCTGCAGTAAATGGGAGCAGATTGCTAACCGTGCTCGCTCAGAGATGACACGCGTATGTATCTTGCGCACTGGCGTAGTATTGGCACCGCAAGGCGGAGCTTTACTCAAGATGTTACCTCCATACCGCTTAGGCCTTGGTGGCCCACTTGGACATGGTCGTCAATATGTACCCTGGATACATATGTTGGATATGGTCAGAGGTATCGTCTATTTACTCGAAACACCTCATGCACACGGCGAGTTTAATTTATGTGCCCCTCATCCGGTGACAAATAAGCTGTTCAGTCAAACATTAGCCAAAACCTTAAGACGCCCTCACCTGCTACGTACGCCCAAATGGGTTATGTCTCTGGCGATGGGAGAAAGCTCAGTATTGCTATTCGATAGTATTCGTGCCAAACCAAAGAAACTCACTGAGCTAGGCTTCCATTTTAGCTATTCGCGAATTGAGCCTGCGTTAAAAAATCTATTACAACACCATGAGTAATCCAGTACCCTAGAGGAAATTATTGCTAACTTTCTGACTTCACATGCAAAAGACCATCTTAATTACAGGCTGCTCGACAGGTATTGGATATACATGTGCCCATGCATTACATAAACGTGGTTATAAGGTTATCGCCTCATGTCGTAAGCAAGCGGATGTTGAAAAGCTGCAAGCAGAAGGACTAACAGCGATACTACTCGACCTCAGTGACAGTCAAAGTATCAGCCAAGGTGTAGAGAAAGCACTCCAGTTAACAGGTGGCAAACTGGATGCGCTGTTCAATAACGGGGCTTACGGCCAACCAGGAGCGCTAGAAGATCTACCAACCGACGGTTTACGTGAACAGTTCGAAACCAATTTCTTCGGTTGGCATCAGTTAGTGTGCGAGATTCTGCCTGTAATGCGCCAGCAGGGTTATGGTCGCATAGTACAGAACAGCTCGGTGTTAGGCTTTGCTGCGATGAAGTATCGCGGTGCCTATAACGCGTCAAAGTTTGCTATTGAGGGGTGGAGCGATACACTTCGATTAGAGCTTTCTCCAACCGATATCCATATCAGCCTTATCGAGCCTGGTCCTATAGAAACTCAGTTTCGCGCCAATGCATTAAAAGCCTTTCAACGTTGGATCGCCATCGAAGGCAGCGCCCATCAAGAACAGTATCAACAGCAAATGTCGCGACTCAACAGCCAAAGCTCAAATAACGCCTTTGTTCTGCCAGCGGAGTCTTGTATTAAACCGCTAATCCATGCGTTAGAGTCTGATAAACCTAAGATTCGCTATCGTATTACCACTCCAACTAAAGTTTTCGCTGTCTTGAAGCGTCTACTGCCAACCCGATTACTTGATAAGATCCTGTGGCATGCCGCATAACATCATCTTATCAGCTGTCATTATTTCGTAACATTGAGGCTCTATATTAAAGCTTGGGGAAACCCTTGGACAGAAATTGCATTGCTACATTCGGAATAACTCAATGTCTTTAATACAGTTAAACTGGCTGAGTGTGGGAGTGGCGCTAACATTGTTTATCGTTTTATAAACACCTTCGCTTGCCCGTTTGGGAATACAAAACACCGCCTTATTTCGGCGGTGCTTTTGTATTTATCGCCGGATAATTCAACTCGTTACCTTGAACTCCCCCTTTGACGCCCATATCTTTGTTATACAGTCTATGTAGCAAGGAAACTTTACATGCAATCTCCATTTATTGTTGAGCTCAACGAGCAAAACTTCCGTCAAGTACTCGAAGGCTCAATGCAAACACCTGTGCTCATTCATTTCTGGGCTCCTATGAGTCAAGAGAGCTCACAGGTGATTCCTGATCTGCAAATGCTCGCTCAACAGTATAACGGTGCGTTTACTCTTGCTCTTCTTAACTGTGAACAGGAGCAGATGATCGCGAGTCAGTTTGGCGTACAAGCCTTGCCAACCATAGCCCTGTTTGTTAACGGTCAGCCAGTAGATGGGCTGGGTGGTCCACAGCCTATCGCGGCGATTCAGGAAATGTTGACCAAGCATCTGCCAAGTCAGGACGAGCTTAACCTCAAGCAGGCTCTGGAATTAATTCAGGCTGGCGAGCATAGCCAGGCTCTGCCACTTTTGGAGTCGTTAGATCCAGCAATTCAAGAAAAAGGCGACGTGAAGCTTGCGCTAGCAGACTGCTATCTTGAAGCGCAAAACTTCGACCAAGGGAGAGCGCTACTCGAACGTATTCCTCTCGAGTATCAGGACAGTTATTACAAAGGCTTGATTGCTAAACTTGACCTCCACGCGCAGGCAGCAAACAGTCCTGAGATTCAACACTTAGAGCAAGCGCTTCAGGAAAACCCGAGTGACGCTAAACTGACTAATGAACTGGCGCTGAGCTATCATCAGGTAAACCGTGATGAAGAAGCTCTTGAGTTACTTTGGGGCTTATTAAAGAGTGACCTCAACACTCTCGATGGTGAGCTTAAGAAATCATTTATGGATATTCTTGCGGCTTTGGGCCAGGGAAATGCAATGGCCAGTAAGTACCGTCGCCAACTTTACTCAATGCTTTACTAGCGCCTTCCAAATCAAAAACTTAAAGCCGGTTATACCGGCTTTTATTTTGTCAAAAATCGCCTTAAGTTCTCACTTGTGCCATTGTTTCAGTAGTCTAAATAAGCAACAATTACTCAACGACTCTCATAAGGAACTTTAATATGGCTATTGATTCATTGATTACTATCGGCGTGTTTCTCATTGTCGCCGTGGCCTTGTTGATCGCTGGGGTAAAAACCGTCCCTCAAGGTAATAACTGGACCGTTGAGCGCTTCGGTCGCTATACCCATACCCTTAAACCGGGCCTCAACCTGATCATCCCATTTATTGACGGTATCGGTCATAAAATCAATATGATGGAACGTGTACTAGACATCCCTGCGCAGGAAGTTATCTCGAAAGACAATGCCAACGTGACTATTGACGCGGTCTGTTTCGTGCAGGTTATTGATGCCGCGCAAGCAGCCTATGAAGTAAACGACCTTGAACACGCGATTCGTAACTTAACCCTGACCAACATTCGTACCGTACTTGGGTCAATGGAATTAGACGAGATGCTCAGTCAACGCGATATGATCAATACTAAGCTACTCGCAATTGTTGACGAAGCAACTAACCCATGGGGTGTGAAAGTCACTCGTATTGAAATAAAAGATGTTCAGCCACCAGCAGATCTAACGGCGGCAATGAACGCCCAAATGAAAGCCGAGCGTAACAAGCGCGCAGAAGTCCTAGAAGCTGAAGGTGTTCGACAGGCCGAGATCCTACGTGCCGAAGGTCACAAGCAGTCAGAAATCCTTAAGGCTGAAGGTGATAAACAAGCCGCTATACTTCAGGCAGAAGCGCGTGAACGTGCTGCAGAGGCAGAGGCTCGTGCGACGACTATGGTTTCAGAAGCGATTGCTAAGGGTGATATGCAGGCAGTGAATTACTTCATTGCTCAAGGCTATACCGAGGCAATTAAAACTATTGGCCAGGCAGAGAATGGTAAAATTATTATGTTGCCGCTAGAAGCATCCGGGTTAATGGGCTCTGTTGCCGGAATTGCCGAGATGTTTAAGCAAGATAAACCGGCAGCTAAGTAGAGGTTATTTTGTTGGAATTACTCGAAAGCGTAAATTATTGGCATTGGCTGGCGTTGGGTCTTGCTCTTCTAGCATGTGAATTGCTCGGAACGGCAGGTTACTTACTGTGGCTAGGCTTATCCGCTATGGTTGTTGGTGCTCTATTAACCGTAATACCAATGAGCTGGCAGCTACAGTTGGTTTCATTCGGTGTCTTCTCTTTAGTCACCACTTGGCTATGGTGGCGACGTCAGTTGAAATCAGATACCGCTGACGACGCACAGCGCCAACTTAATCAAAAGCACAAACAGCTGGTCGGACAGACCTTCGTGCTGGATGAAGATTTCCCTGCAGGCAAAGGGCGTGTTAAGTTCGGAGATACCACTTGGACGGCTCAATCAGATAGTGCTATTGAAGCAGGGACACTAGTTGAAATCACCCAACTCAGCGGTATTGTGCTAACTATTTGCAAAAAAAATTAGCCGCATTTATGGCTCTCTAACTTCAATCGAGAGCCATTTTACTCATTTTTCTTTCCTATTAAACCAAACACTTTAAATATCAGTAGCTTATTAATTATCCTTAGAAATTAAACCAAGTAAATTGGAGCTATGCCTCGGAATTTAATTCCATGTTAATTGTAGTGATAAATTACAAACTTATTTATTTCAGTGTCTTATTAATTATAAGAGCGCAATAAGTTTGCTTTATTTATCTACACAAAATTTCGATTAGCTCGAATTTCTTTGATCTTTATGTGTCCTTATACATACTAAATATATCTCTACTTCGTGAGATGACTCGCATTTATAGGAGATTGTTATGAGAGTATTAGCTATTGTTGTTTTTGTTTTTTCACCTTTTTATGCACTTTCCGAAGCACCTGAAATCGGTGCTGGTGTTTCAGGCCCTTACATTGAATGCCAGCTTCCAAGCGGTGAAATGGAATATACACCGGTCTTAGTTTGTAAGAACAAAGGTGGTAAAGAGAGCTAAAAAATAAAGGAGGGCTCCCCTCCTTTATTTTAATTACTATGACAAAAGCAACAATTCAAATAACAATAAATAGATCGTGCGTCTAGTTCGTAATATAATTATATCTTCACATTTCTAGTTATGGACTGACAATGAAACTTAATAAATTATTAGCTCTAAGCTGCGGTTTAATTGCCCCACTATCTTTTGCAGATGTAAACATTGACATTCCACGAGACGTGCAAATTTTAGTCGTCAACGGTGAGGATGCTGGCTATTCAAGCTTCGGCTTTGATTACAAAGAGAACTTACATTTAAACGATGGTATTAACCAAGTCGTATTTAGAATCTCCAAAGTCGTTAATGAAAGTGGCAATAAATCCACTAAATTCAAATCTAAACCTTTAGTTGCAACTATTGAAAGTGCTGACAGTCACCTAAAGTTAGAAGTACCTAACTTAAAAACTCTTCAGTCTGGTTACGATTTCGATAGTAATCCAAGCTTTAACGTAAGTACGATTGATGGTGAAGTAGAATATTTTAAACAAGGCCAACTCAGAACTCTCGCAACCTTTGGTTCTGATTTTGTTCAAGCGACTGAGAACTTTAATAAGAGTAGTGAACCAGCGAGCTTAGCTCATTTGGTATCTGCTTCAACCAATCCAAACAAAGTAACTGCACCAACTCCAGAGAAAAAGGTTAAAGCGACAGCTCAAGCCAATACTGATTTGAAATCTCTATTTTTAAATAAATCCTATCAAGAAAAACAAGAGTTTCTATCTTGGGCAATTAAAAACATGTAGTTAACATTGATGAATAATAAAAGCTGCCAATTGGCAGCTTTTATTTTATCTATGGTAAGCATAAGGACAACTGAAAATATTCGTCACGCAATTTCCAATTAAATCTTCCGCCTTGTAACTATATACAAAAAAGGCTAGCCGAATCGGCTAGCCAAAAGAAAAGTATGTAGATTTACACGACTATATTAGAAGTAGTATTCCATACCTACACGCCAGCCTAGGTCAGACTCTGTACCAGCTGTAGTTTCGTCTTCTTGGTGAACTAAACGTAGGTACACAACTGCCGCAGGATCAATTGAGTACATTGCCTGACCAGTAATTGCAGTCGTATTCTTAGTTGCTTTAACACCATCAGTCTCAACATCAGAGTTAGCTGCGTAGTTAAGGTTGAATGTCCAGTGTTCAACACCAGTGTAGTAAGCACCTAGTTTGATCGCATCTTGAGACTTCTTGTTGTAACCAGGAGTTACAGTCGTGTTGTCATTTGTAGGATCAGCTTGGATTTCTGCATTCAGGTACGCCATGTGGAAACCCATGTTATCGAAATCTAAGTTAACACCCGCGATATATGCGTTTGATTCACCGTGAATATTATCTGCTAGTGGACGGTCGTTGTTGTGCTCGTAAGCCGCTTTGAACGTTGCAACACCTGCAGTGAATTGCGCAGAACCACTGTATACGTTAGAACCTTCAATCTCTTCCTCACCACGACCAACAGCTAGGTCAAAGCTAAAGCCACCTAGGTTAGCTGAATCATAACGAATCATGTTTGGTTGACGATCGTAGTTTACGTTACCAGTGTTACCAGTTGTAAAACCAGCACCTGAAGATTGACCAGTGTAACCATCGATAACTTCGAAAAGTGGAGTCAAAACGCGACCGAAGTATAGTTTGCCACCTTGGTCAAAATCGAAACCGCCGTATGTATCACGTACACCTAGACCGCTGCCTGAACCGTCATCGCCTACGTTGCCACCTTCAAGTTGCCAAATGATTTTTGGGCCACGCTCAAATTGAGCAGCACCACGTACACCGATACGTGATTCATTATCCATCACGATTGGCTTATCTGCGCCAGCTGTATTATTTGCATTTTGAGCGATTGAGATTGCGATTTGGCCGTACAGGTCAACAGTTTCTGTTGCTGGCTTTGCTAGTGCAGAACCTGAGAATGCTACAGATGCCACTGCAGCACCTAGAAGAGTACGTTTAAACATTTTGTCCATGGAAAAACTCCTAAAAATGGATATAGCTGTCTTATTGTTTTTCTCACCTTAAGTTGGCCGCCGAAGGGAGAAATCATTTCCTATGTCGAGAGCTGCAAGTTAATCATTAATTGTTCGCTCTCTATTTCCTGCATACACACTGTGTATCCATGCACTCAGACTAACTTCGCGACGAAAAACATCAACCAGAACTTAATTTCCATATAAAAAAATATGACCAGCTACAAAGTTTTCTCAAAGCAGTGATCTAGATCGCCAAACACAAACAAAAACCTTAATTCAAATATATAAAAAGTTAAGAATCAAATACTTAAATATAAAAACATCAAAAATCAATTTGAACTCACTCGCAAAAACTTTTCCATAATTGATAGATCTCTAGTTAATTGATCCACTTCACAGAAGAACATCAGATAAAATGACATGAAAATTGAGCCATTAATTACAGACAAAAAAAAAGCCACCTTATTGGTGGCTTTTAGTTGTTTAATCTTACTTACATTAGGGCAATCAAGTCTTCTTCAGTACGAATTTCTATTCCCAAATCTTGTGCTTTAGCTAACTTAGAGCCTGCATTTTCACCAGCAAATAAGATATCCGTTTTCTTCGAAACGCTGCCTGTAACTTTTGCACCGAGCCCTTCTAGTGCAGCCTTAGCGTCACTGCGGGTAAGCTGAGATAAAGAGCCAGTCAATACCACCACTTTGCCCGCCAATGGTTGAGGAGCATCTTGGTCTTTCTCTTCAATATCTGGCCAATGAACACCTTGAACACGCAGGTCATCAATGACCATCTGGTTTTTATCCTGCGCAAAAAATGCCGTGATATGGCTCGCAACGATCGCACCAATATCTTGTACTTCAATCAAGTCATCATGACTGGCTGCCTGCACAGCTTCCAATGTTTTAAAGTGCTTAGCCAGGTTTGCCGCTGTCGCCTCTCCCACTTCACGGATACCTAGTGAGTAAAGGAAACGTGGCAGCGTTGTCTCTTTCGCTTTAACTAACGCATCTACAACATTCTGCGCTGATTTTGGCCCCATACGATCCAGTACGGTTATCACGCCAGCCGAGAGCTTGAACAGATCCGCAGGTGTTTCAACCATTTCACGATCAACAAGTTGCTCAATAACTTTCTCACCTAAGCCGTCCACATCCAGTGCTTTTCTGGACACGAAATGCTTAAGCGCTTCTTTACGCTGAGCCTGACATACTAAACCGCCACTACAGCGAGCCACGGCTTCACCTTCCACCCTTTCAACAGCAGAATTACACACAGGGCAATTTGTCGGGAACACAATCTCGCGTGCATTTTCCGGACGGCGATCCGAAACGATAGACACAATCTGTGGGATAACATCGCCCGCTCTGCGGATCACAACACAATCGCCAACCATGACACCCAGACGTTCAATTTCATCGGCATTGTGTAACGTCGCGTTGCTTACCGTTACTCCTCCTACAAATACTGGTTCAAGTTTTGCTACCGGCGTAATCGCTCCGGTGCGACCAACCTGAAACTCGACATCGTTAAGAGTGGTAATCTCTTCTTGAGCCGGGAACTTATAAGCAATAGCCCAACGCGGCGCACGTGCAACAAATCCCAGCTGTTCTTGTGCTGCGATGCTATCAACTTTAATGACTACCCCATCGATCTCATAGGGAAGCGCATCACGGCGAGTTAAAATGTCCTGGTAGTATGCTTTGACTTCTTCAAGGTTTGCCACGAGACGCGTTTCCGGACACATTGGCAGTCCCCAGCCTTTTAGCTGAAGAAAACGTTCATAATGGCTTTCTGACAGCGTTGCTCCCTCAACCACACCTACACTGTAGGCATAAAAGCTCAAAGGACGCTTAGCGGTAATACGAGAGTCTAGCTGACGTAAGCTGCCGGCAGCTGCATTTCGTGGATTAACAAAAACCTTTTCGCCCTTCTTTAGCGCCTGCTCGTTTAGCTTATCGAAGCCCTCTTTAGGCATAAATACTTCACCGCGGACTTCCAGACGCTCTGGCCAGCCTTCGCCCTGAAGTTTTAAAGGGATTGCCTTAATAGTACGTACATTCTCAGTGATGTTTTCACCAGTAGCACCATCACCTCGTGTCGCGGCCTGAACGAATACACCATTGACGTAAAGAAGGCTTACCGCAAGGCCATCAAGCTTAGGCTCACAACAGAAAACGTCTAATTTAGTGCCCGACAAGCGATCTGACATACGCTTATGGAATGCATCTAACTCACTATCATCAAAGGCGTTATCGAGCGATAACATTGGGATTTCATGACGAACAGAATCAAACCCATCTAATGGAGCACCACCGACACGCTGGCTAGGAGAATCAAGGCTAACCAACTCTGGATGTTGTGCTTCTATTTCCATCAGCTCTCGCATTAAGCGATCGTACTCAGCATCAGGGATTTCTGGGCTATCCTCGACGTAATACTTCACACCGTGATAGTGCAGGCTTTCACGTAACTGGTTTAGTTTTTCTTGAATCTGTTGCGACATAACTAACTCTGAGTTGTAAATAGTTTGAATCACAGACCACATTGATATGCAGTTCGGCGGTTGTTAGCCATGAAGTATGACTATGCCATGGCAAGTTATCAACTTACTAAGGTTGCGATTGAAAATAACAAAGGCTCCCATCAGGAGCCTTTTTGGATTTAGACCGCGACTGAATCGCTAAGCCGTAGCAGCGGCTTTAAACTTCTGGATTTGCGCTTTATAGGCGTCGATACGATTTGGTGTAATTAGGTTTCTCGCATCATCGAGAACATTTGCGCCCAAGTCGTCAGCAATCAGTTGAGCGGTTTTCAGCATCAGCTTGAAGTTAGGGTCCGGATCGCCATAACAAGGCAGAGTCATAAAGAAGGAAATGCCTTTGGTTGAAAACTCTGCCGGGTCATCATGCTGTAGTGTTCCTGGCTGCATCATGTTAGCAACGCTGAACAGTACCTTACCGGTTCCAGACAGATCCGCATGACGGTGGAAGATATCCATCTCACCATAGATCAGGCCATTTTGCTGCATACTTTCGAACAGCTTGGTTCCTATGAATGGCTCATCACCAGAGCAATGAACATTAAGAACAATGACCTCTAACGGTGCTTCTTCAACTGGCTCTTCTTGCTGAGCCTCTACTGGCTCAAGGGCTGGTTCATTTTCAGCTGCGATTTCAATTGCCGTTTCAGCAATGGGTTCAACCTCATCGAGAGCCTTAGTTGAAATAGATGGCACATCTAATTCAAGCTCATCTTCTTTCTCAACTTTCTCTACAGGGCGCTCGACGGCAGTTTGTTCTGGCTCTTGATAGCTATCGATCAATGGATCTGCAATCACTTCATCCTGTGCGACAAAGCCAGGTTCTTTACGCTCTTTCTTGATGATTTCAAAATCGTCTTCTGGAGCAAAGGCACGTTCAGGTACTACGTCCGACTCTTCATTCTCGACATCCAACTTACCAAGTGGCTTGCTACCGAACTTGGCTTTCCCTTCTTTTTTACTTGTCCACAATCCATGGAACAGAAGAGCGGCAATCGCTAATGCTCCAACAATTATGAGTACAAATCGCAGTTCCTGCATGTTTAGCTCTCATTTGTTCAACAATGCAATGCGACAACATTGCTTAGATTGAATCTGTTTAAACCTATATCTAAGTTACTCTACCAAAACTCAGACCCGTTTTAGAACAACTTAATGTTAGAACTTCTTATAATGTTGTGATTTTGAACACGCTTTTTTCTTGATAAGATACAAGGCGTTCATTTTTAAACCACTATAAATCACTATGAATACAAATATTCGACAGCGCTCTGGGTTTGGTTACTTCTTCCATGGCTTAGAACTGGCATTAACTCCTGGTATTCGCCAGTTTGTTATTTTACCGCTTTTAGCTAACGTCCTTTTGGTTGGCGGTGCGCTATTTTATCTCTTCTCACACCTGGATGTGTGGATCGATTACTGGTTAGGTCAGCTGCCAGAATTCCTGTCTTGGTTAAGCTATCTATTATGGCCGCTATTGGTATTAACCATACTGGCGACCTTTTCATACTTTTTTAGTACCTTAGCTAACTTTGTTGCCGCGCCATTTAACGGCCTTTTGGCAGAAAAAGTCGAAGTTTACCTCACGGGACAGAAAATAAATGACGATGGCATGCTGGCCGTAGTTAAAGATACACCACGTATCTTAGCCCGTGAATGGCGTAAACTGGTTTACGTACTTCCTAAAGCCATTGGTCTGTTCTTGTTACTGCTCATTCCGGCGCTGGGCCAGACTGTAGGACCCGTTCTTTGGTTTATCTTCACCGCCTGGATCCTGGCTATTCAGTATTGTGACTATCCGTTTGATAACCATAAAGTGCCGTTTAATGAGATGCGTTACAATTTGAAACAAAAACAAGGTAAGGCGTATAGCTTCGGCGCGCTTGTTTCTGTGTTTACTACAATTCCTATCTTAAACCTTATTGTTATGCCTGTTGCCGTATGCGGTGCAACGTCGATGTGGGTGGCGGAGTTTAAGAAGTAGAGGCGAGAGGCGAGAGGCGAGAGGCGAGAGGCGAGAGGCGAGAGGCGAGAGGCGAGAATATTATCTCTGCGCAGGGACAAGTTATGTCAATGTCTTTGCTCTAAAGGTTCTATCAACTTACTCCCCGCCCACACCTCTCGCAGGGCAGAGCCCGAGCTAAATTCTCGCAGGACGAAGTCCGGTCTCGGAGCGAAGCGTTCTTTAGGGCGAAGCCTGCTCCTTCCTCTCACCCTTTCATATCATATAACTATTTAATCCTTTTCTCATTTTTCAAGCTAGCCTAATCTCTACCCAATAAATTATTTCACTAAACTTGCATCTGTTTGGTCTATTTTATCAAGCAGAACTGAAACAAAGATGAAGGATCACACCATGAGCAAAATCTACGAAGACAACTCTCAAACTATTGGTAACACTCCTCTAGTTCGCTTAAACAAAGTGAGTAACGGCAAAGTACTCGCTAAGATTGAAGCGCGTAACCCAAGCTTCAGTGTTAAATGTCGTATCGGCGCGAACATGATTTGGGAAGCGGAAAAGGCTGGCACTCTAAAGCCTGGCGTAGAGCTTGTTGAACCGACAAGTGGTAACACTGGTGTCGCTCTTGCATTCGTTGCAGCGGCTCGTGGTTACAAACTAACTCTGACAATGCCTGAGTCGATGAGCTTAGAGCGTCGTAAACTTCTTAAAGCACTTGGTGCTAACCTTGAGTTAACTGAAGCAGCGAAAGGTATGAAAGGTGCGATTGCTAAAGCAGAAGAGATTGTTGCGAGCAACCCTGACAAGTTCCTACTTCTTCAGCAATTCAATAACCCTGCTAACCCACAAATCCACGAGAAAACAACCGGTCCTGAAATCTGGGAAGCAACTGATGGTGAAGTGGATGTGTTCGTAGCGGGTGTTGGTACTGGTGGTACTATCACAGGTACAAGCCGTTACATTAAGGGCGAAAAAGGCAAAAACATCGTATCTGTAGCGGTAGAGCCAGCTGAATCTCCAGTTATTGCTCAAGCGCTTGCGGGTGACGAAATCCAGCCAGCTCCACACAAAATCCAAGGCATCGGTGCAGGTTTCATCCCTGGTAACCTGGATTTAGAGCTTGTTGACCGCGTTGAAGCCGTAACTTCTGAAGAAGCGATTGCAATGGCTCGTCGTCTGATGGAAGAGGAAGGAATCCTAGCTGGTATCTCTTCTGGCGCAGCCGTTGTTGCAGCTAACCGCCTGGCGGAACTACCTGAATTTGCAGGAAAAACTATCGTAACCGTTCTACCTAGTTCAGGTGAACGTTACCTAAG
The DNA here is from genome assembly GCF_000189255.1 of Vibrio brasiliensis LMG 20546. GTDB lineage: Bacteria > Pseudomonadota > Gammaproteobacteria > Enterobacterales > Vibrionaceae > Vibrio > Vibrio brasiliensis. The sequence continues at coordinate 67,780 of NZ_AEVS01000116.1, forward strand.
TACAGCCCTGTTTGCTGGCATCTTTACGGAGAAAGAGAACCAACAGTAATATGTGGTTAAATCAATTTTTCGTCTAAAAAAGCCCCATTCAGGGGCTTTTTTGTTGATCCCTGCCTCACCTTTGGTAATATCAGGACTGTTTTATTTCTAGCATCAAAATAAAAGCTAGATAAGAATTTATCTCAATTGCGAAAGACAGCAAAGACTGAAAGCGCAATTGTTAAATTTACAACCAGTATCACTTCTGACACGAATTGAACGTTCTGCAACTAGCAGAATACTATAATTGGAGTTAAGCTGATTCTGGTTAAGAAACTATCAAAATATAAATCAATTGGGGTATATAACATGTACGAGAAGCAAGTAGAAATCACTGCAGAAAACGGTCTTCACACTCGTCCAGCTGCACAGTTCGTTAAAGAAGCTAAAGCATTCGACGCGGACATCACTGTGACTTCTAACGGCAAAAGCGCTAGCGCGAAGAGCCTTTTCAAGCTACAAACTCTTGGCCTAGTTAAAGGTACAGTAGTTTCTATCTCAGCTGAGGGCCCACAAGCTCAACAAGCTGTTGACCACCTAGTTGCTCTAATGGATCAACTACACTAATCCGGTCTCCTATTTTCAAAGCCATTTTGTCAACGCAAAATGGCTTTGTTGGAAATAGGCCAAAATATAAGCTACAACTATTCGTTAGCGCACTCATTATTCTCCCGTTTTAAAGTTGACCAATTTAAGGTAAGGCTATGATTTCAGGCATCCTAGCATCTCCTGGTATTGCTATCGGTAAAGCACTACTACTTCAAGAAGATGAAATTGTCCTAAACACAAACACTATTTCTGATGATCAAGTAGAAGCAGAAGTTGCGCGTTTCTTTGACGCACGTAACAAGTCATCTGCTCAACTAGAAACTATCAAGCAGAAAGCACTTGAAACCTTCGGTGAAGAGAAAGAAGCGATCTTTGAAGGTCACATCATGCTTCTTGAAGACGAAGAGCTAGAGGAAGAAATCCTAGCACTGATCAAAAATGACAAGATGCATGCTGATAACGCTATCTACACCGTTATCGAGGAGCAAGCATCGGCTCTAGAATCTCTAGACGACGAATACCTAAAAGAGCGTGCAACTGATATCCGCGATATCGGCTCACGTTTTGTTAAAAATGCACTAGGCATCAACATCGTTTCTCTAAGCGATATTGACCAAGAAGTTATCCTGGTTGCTTACGACCTGACTCCATCTGAAACAGCGCAGATTAACCTGGACTACGTTCTTGGTTTTGCTTGTGACATCGGTGGTCGTACTTCTCACACATCTATCATGGCTCGTTCTCTGGAACTTCCAGCTATCGTTGGTACTAACGACATCACTAAGCAAGTTAAGAACGGCGACATGCTGATTCTTGATGCGATGAACAACAAGATCGTTATCAACCCTTCTGATGCTGAGCTAGAAGAAGCAAAAGCTGTTAAAGCCGCTTTCATCGCTGAGAAAGAAGAACTTGCTAAACTGAAAGATCTACACGCTGAGACTCTAGACGGTCACCGCGTAGAAGTTTGCGGTAACATCGGTACTGTTAAAGACTGTGACGGCATTATCCGTAACGGTGGTGAAGGTGTTGGTCTGTACCGTACTGAATTCCTATTCATGGACCGTGATGCACTTCCAACTGAAGAAGAGCAATACCAAGCTTACAAAGAAGTTGCTGAAGCAATGAACGGTGAGTCAGTGATCATCCGTACTATGGATATCGGTGGCGATAAAGATCTACCATACATGGATCTTCCTCAAGAGATGAACCCGTTCTTAGGCTGGCGCGCAGTACGTATCAGCTTAGATCGTCGTGAAATCCTACGTGACCAGCTACGCGGTATCCTGCGTGCTTCTGCACACGGTAAGCTACGCATCATGTTCCCAATGATCATCTCGGTTGAAGAGATCCGTGAACTGAAGAAAGCAATCGAAGAGTACAAAGCTGAGCTACGTGCTGAAGGTCATGCATTCGACGAAGACATCGAAATCGGTGTTATGGTTGAAACTCCAGCAGCAGCTGCAATTGCACACCACCTAGCGAAAGAAGTTGCCTTCTTCTCTATCGGTACTAACGACCTGACTCAGTACACACTAGCAGTAGACCGTGGTAACGAGATGATTTCTCACCTTTACAACCCACTATCTCCAGCAGTACTAACAGTGATCAAGCAAGTTATCGACGCTTCTCACGCTGAAGGTAAATGGACTGGTATGTGTGGTGAGCTTGCAGGTGATGAGCGTGCAACACTACTTCTACTAGGTATGGGCCTAGATGAGTTCTCTATGAGCGGTATTTCTATTCCTAAAGTGAAGAAAGTTATCCGTAACTCTAACTTCGCAGAAGTGAAAGCGATGGCTGAAGAAGCACTTTCTCTACCAACAGCTGCTGAAATCGAAGCTGTTGTAGAAAAATTCATCGCAGAGAAAACTCAATAATCAACTAATTCCAATGAGATAGACGGTAAAAAAAGTCGTCTATCTCTCTATATTGGTATACTATAATTCGACAGAATTAAATGAAAACGTTAGGAGCATGACACAATGGGTCTGTTTGACAAACTTAAGAAGCTAGTATCTGACGACAGCGCTGACGCTGGTGCAATCGAAATCATCGCACCTCTATCTGGTGAAATCGTAAACATCGAAGATGTGCCAGACGTTGTTTTCGCTGAAAAAATCGTTGGTGATGGTATTGCTATCAAACCTGCTGGTAACAAAATGGTAGCTCCTGTAAACGGTACTATCGGTAAGATCTTCGAAACGAACCACGCGTTCTCTATCGAATCTGACGACGGTGTTGAGCTATTTGTTCACTTCGGTATCGACACAGTTGAACTTAAAGGCGAAGGCTTCAAGCGCATCGCTGAAGAAGGTCAATCAGTTAAAGCTGGCGACACAATCATTGAGTTCGATCTAGCTCTACTAGAAGAGAAAGCAAAGTCTACTCTTACTCCTGTTGTTATCTCTAACATGGACGAAATCAAGGAGCTGAACAAGCTTTCTGGTTCTGTAACTGTTGGTGAAACTCCAGTTCTACGTGTAACTAAGTAATTCATACTTAGCCAAACATAAAAAAACGCAGCCAATGGCTGCGTTTTTTATTAGCTGTTAATTTGTTATTTCAAACCCAGTGCGTATTTCAAAACCTGAACCTTTAACGGCCCTGCATTTTGCGCGATTTTTAGTGCAGCATTTCGCACTAGCTTCAGTGGCGCAAAGTCATTGCTGAATCCTTTATAGAAAAAATCCATTCCAGATTGCATTAGTAGATTGTCATAACGTCTTTGGCGCTCGTATTTTTCAAGTAACGACTGTGACAAAGTATCTTCACCCTGAGTAGCTTCCAGCAAGGCTTCAACATCTTTAAAACCCAAATTTACGCCCTGCCCTGCTAATGGGTTGATGGTGTGAGCAGAATCACCAACCAGAACACAACCCTGAGCCGAGTAGCTTTGAGCGTGACGACGAGTAAGAGGGAAAGAGCCATATTGCAGTACTTCGATATCTCCTAACTCTGCTGGGAAGTAAGCTAACACCTCTTCACGCAATTGAGCTGGTGTCATCGCGCAGAGTTGTTTAATACGTTTTGGAGAGTCATACCAAACCAACGAGCCTTGATTGCCACACAGTGGCAAGAACGAACGAGGACCAGACGGTGTGAATTGTTGCCAGGTAATGTCTTGCTGCTCTAGTTCAGTTTTTACATTAATCAACATACAGTGCTGACGATAGTCCCAGGCAGTAATGCCGATTCCAGCCAGATCTCGTACTTTAGAGTTCGCGCCATCAGCGCCCACGACTAGATCTGCACTAAGTTCTTCGCCAGAGCTCAGCGTTACTTTTGAAACGTCACCAAACTCAATATCGGCCAAAGTATCAGGGCAACGTAAGGTTAAGTTGGGGTATTTTTCGAACTGTGCCCACAAACCGAGCTGAATAAGACGATTTTCAACGATGTAGCCCAGACGCTCCATACCAAGCTCGTCGGAATGAAATCGAGTTCGGCACTCTGGATGCTCCCAGGTTTCAAGACGACGATAAGGACATACACGCATTTGTGATGTTGTTTGCCAGCCACCAAGTTCATCCAAGATATCAACGGAATGCTGCGATATTGCCGACACACGGATATCCATCGCTTGCTCAGCGGAAAAATCATGCGGCGGCTTTCCTTCAACCAGGACAACCTTTCTACCTTGTTTAGCAAAGCCCACAGCAACTGCGGCTCCGACCATACCGCCACCAATGACAGCAACATCAAATCTGCTCATATTTTGCACTTCAATTACTTGATAAATTGACTGTTTTTTATTGTACGTTTTCATTACTAAAATGTAACGAAAAACCTCACCCGCCATCAGGGTAAACCCCTTGCTTGATATAGGGTTTAACTGTTTTTGTCCCAACACTAGTCAGTAGGTTTTTAAAGCAGTACAATACGCCGCTTACCGCCGAGAGGGCGGCTAAAACTTGGTCACAATAGCGAAGATAAGCTAGTGACTCACTGGAAATATTGGGCGATTTGCTCCCTTAATTTAAACTAACGATCGAGCGAACAACATGAGTAAAAAACTGCTAATTAAAACCTGGGGCTGCCAGATGAACGAATACGATTCATCAAAAATGGCCGATCTACTGAACGCGGCTAACGGCTACGAACTAACAGAAGAACCAGAAGAAGCAGACGTGTTATTACTTAATACCTGTTCTATCCGCGAAAAAGCGCAAGAGAAGGTATTCCACCAGCTAGGTCGTTGGAAAACACTGAAAGATAAAAAGCCGGGCGTTGTTATCGGTGTGGGTGGCTGTGTAGCGACTCAGGAAGGTGACCATATCCGCGAACGTGCACCGTTTGTCGATGTTATTTTTGGCCCTCAGACTCTACACCGTCTACCTGAGATGATTAAGCAATCTCAGTCAGATGAAGCACCGGTAATGGATATCTCTTTCCCAGAGATCGAAAAATTCGACCGTCTTCCAGAACCTCGCGCTGAAGGTGCAACTGCGTTTGTTTCTATCATGGAAGGCTGTTCTAAATACTGTACTTACTGTGTTGTGCCATACACGCGCGGTGAGGAAGTAAGTCGTCCAATGGATGACGTTCTATTTGAAATCGCTCAGCTTGCTGATCAAGGCGTACGCGAAGTAAACCTGTTGGGTCAAAACGTAAACGCATACCGTGGCCCTATGCACGATGGTGATATCTGTTCATTCGCAGAGCTTCTTCGTCTGGTTGCCTCTATTGACGGTATCGACCGTATTCGCTTTACCACTAGCCACCCGCTTGAGTTCACTGACGATATCATCGCGGTATATGAAGATACTCCTGAGCTAGTAAGCTTCCTACACCTACCGGTACAAAGTGGTAGTGACCGCATCCTGACTATGATGAAGCGTCCTCACACTGCGATTGAGTACAAGTCGATCATTCGTAAGCTACGCAAAGCTCGTCCTGATATTCAAATCAGTTCTGACTTCATTGTTGGCTTCCCTGGTGAAACAGCGAAAGATCACCAAGACACGATGAAGCTAATCAAAGATGTTGATTTCGATATGAGCTTCAGCTTTATCTTCTCTCCACGTCCTGGTACTCCAGCAGCAGACTACCCGTGTGACGTGCCAGAGCAAGAGAAGAAAGAGCGTCTTTACGAACTACAGCAAACGGTTAACGCCCAAGCGATGCGCTACTCGCGCCTAATGCTGGGTACTGAGCAGCGTGTTCTGGTTGAAGGTCCTTCTAAGAAGAATCTAATGGAGCTACGTGCTCGTACCGAGAACAACCGCGTTGTTAACTTTGAAGGTAATGCAGAACTGATTGGTCAGTTCGTAGACGTGAAGATCACTGACGTATTCGCTAACTCACTACGTGGTGAACTGGTACGTACCGAGAAAGACATGGACCTGCGTACTGTTATCTCGCCTACGCAAATGATGGCGCAAACAAAACGTGAAGATGAGCTAGGTGTAGCAACCTTTACGCCTTAATTGACACTCATCGTCACTATAAGCTTGAAAATACCTCACTAAGTGACCATCTTAGAAATAGGTATAGTTAACCATTAGAAGCCCGGTCTAAATCGGGCTTCTGGCAATGGTCAATAATGAGAGGCAACTTTGAGCACGAAAATCGTTACCCTAGAAATCAATCTAGAACCTTCTGACAATCGCCGTTTAGCCAGTCTTTGTGGTCCTTTCGACGACAACATTAAACACCTTGAGCGCCGTCTTGGCGTTGAAATCAGCTACCGTGGTAACTTCTTTACCATCGTTGGTAAACCGCACACATCTGCGGCAGCCTTAGAAATCATTAAAACACTCTACGTTAATACTGCGCCTGTGCGTGGCAATATCCCAGATATTGAACCGGATGAGATCCACCTTGCTATAAAAGAGACAGGTGTACTTGAGCAGAACCTGGAGTCCAGCATTGAACACGGCAAAGAAGTGTTCATCAAGACTAAGAAAGGGGTGATTAAACCTCGCACGCCTAACCAAGGGCAATATTTAGTCAATATGGTAACTCATGATATTTCTTTTGGTATTGGCCCTGCTGGTACAGGTAAAACCTATCTGGCCGTTGCTGCTGCGGTTGACGCACTTGAACGTCAGGAAATTCGTCGTATTTTGCTGACTCGTCCGGCTGTTGAAGCGGGTGAAAAGCTTGGTTTCTTACCCGGAGATCTGAGCCAGAAAGTCGACCCTTATCTGCGTCCGCTATACGATGCTCTGTTCGAAATGCTTGGTTTCGAAAAAGTAGAAAAGCTGATTGAGCGTAATGTTATCGAAGTTGCACCACTAGCCTACATGCGCGGTCGTACTTTGAATGACGCATTCATCATTCTCGATGAGAGCCAGAACACGACAGTTGAACAAATGAAGATGTTCCTGACTCGTATCGGCTTCAACTCTCGTGCAGTTATCACGGGCGATATTACTCAGATCGACCTGCCTCGTGGTGCTAAATCGGGCTTACGCCATGCTATCGAAGTGCTGAGCGAAGTCGATGAAATCAGCTTTAACTTCTTCCAATCTGATGATGTTGTTCGCCACCCTGTCGTTGCACGTATTGTTAACGCCTATGAGAAGTGGGAAGCTCAAGATCAGAAAGAGCGTAAAGAGTACGAAAAACGTCGTCGCGAAGAGCGTGAAGCGAAACTTCTAGAGGCTCAGGCTGCACCAACGCCACAAACTGAAGCCACAACAGAGAGCAAATCATAATGACTATCGAACTTGATCTGCAATTAGCGGTCGAAAGTGAAGACGGCTTACCAAGTTTAGAAGATATTCAGCTGTGGTTAAGTTCAGCAGTGACTAAATTCCAGCCCCAAGCTGAAGTCACAGTTCGAATTGTTGATGAGCAAGAGAGCCACCAGCTCAATCATGATTATCGTGGTAAAGACAAACCAACCAATGTTTTGTCTTTCCCATTTGAAGCCCCTCCAGGCATGGAGATTGACCTGCTGGGAGATTTGATCATCTGCCGTCAGGTAGTAGAACGTGAAGCCATAGAGCAAAACAAACCTTTGATGGCTCACTGGGCGCATATGGTTGTACATGGTAGTCTGCATCTGCTAGGTTATGATCATATCGAGGATGACGAAGCTGAAGAGATGGAGTCACTCGAAACAGAAATCATGCAAGGTATGGGCTTTGAAGACCCGTATCTGGCTGAAAAACAGTAGTGTTGAGCCAGCAGACTGAACGCGTATACGATCAATCTGTCCCCTTATCACTGCTCATGTGAGCTATCACACATCTGATAGCGTTACTTAAATGAGAAACAATGAACGAAGACAATTCGCCCTCTTCTCTAGAAGGTAAGAAAGAAAAATCTGAAGGTCCGAGTAGAAAGTCCTTCTTCGGACGCCTAGGTCAACTTTTTCAAGGTGAACCAAAAGATCGCCAAGAGCTCGTAGAGGTATTCCGCGACTCTGAAGAAAATGACCTGATCGACCACGACACCCGCGATATGCTTGAAGGTGTTATGGAGATCTCAGAAATGCGTGTGCGTGACATTATGTTACCGCGTTCGCAGATGGTTACCGTTGATCGCAGTGACGATTTAGACACCCTGATCAACCTCATCACTGATGCTCAGCACTCTCGCTACCCGGTTATCAGTGAAGATAAAGACCATGTTGAAGGTATTCTGCTTGCGAAGGACTTACTTAAATACTTAGGCTCTGGCAGTGAACCATTCGATATCGAGCAAGTGATTCGCCCAGCAGTAGTGGTACCTGAAAGTAAGCGTGTTGATCGCCTGCTTAAAGAGTTCCGTGAAGAGCGTTATCACATGTCGATCGTTGTAGACGAATTCGGTGGTGTATCTGGCCTGGTGACAATCGAAGACATTCTCGAAGAGATCGTTGGTGATATCGAAGATGAGTTCGACGATGAAGAAGAACTCGACATTCGTAAACTCAGCAAACACACCTTTGCGGTTAAAGCACTGACGACTATCGAAGAGTTTAACGATACATTCGGCACATCTTTCAGTGATGAAGAGGTCGACACAGTCGGCGGGATGGTAATGACGGCCTTTGGCCATTTACCTTCACGCGGCGAAGTGGTTGACATTGAAGGCTACAGCTTCAAGGTAACTTCAGCGGATAACCGCCGAGTTGTCCAACTTCAGGTAACCATTCCTGACGAAGAGCTTGTCGCAGACTCTACCGAAGAGTAACGCTACTCTCCCCTATGGGAAAATTAAAAATAATACGATGATAAATTCACTTTTTCATCGCCTCAAACGGCCGCTTGCGGCCGTTTTTGTTGGCGCATTAACAACACTGGCATTTGCCCCTTACCAGCTTTGGCCACTGGCGATTATCAGCCCGGCCATACTGTTACTACTCATTCATCAACAGTCAGCCAAACGTGCGCTGTGGATTGGCTACGCCTGGGGTCTAGGCCAATTTGCCACGGGCATTAGCTGGGTTCATATCAGCATCGACAACTTTGGCGGTATGCCTAAGATCGCTAGCGTATTCCTTATGACGCTACTGATCGGTTATCTTGCCATCTATTCGGCTCTGTTTGCCTGGAGTCTCAATCGCTTTTTCCCTAACCAACAACGCTCTCGCTTAATGCTTGCTGCGCCAGCTCTGTGGCTAATCATGGATTGGTTACGTGGCTGGGTGATGACCGGTTTCCCGTGGCTATGGCTCGGTTATAGCCAAATTGATAGCCCTCTATCAAGTTTTGCCCCTCTCGGTGGCGTAGAGCTGATCACTCTATTAGTTGTCTTTAGTGCTGGTGCCATCGCCTATGCATCTTTATCGAGGCAATGGTTGCACCTGCTCATTCCGGCAATTGTACTAATGACAGGTTTTGGGCTGCAATCTGCTCAATGGGTAACACCAACAACCGATAGTGTTACCAAAGTAGCACTCATTCAGGGCAACATTGCTCAAGAGCTAAAGTGGCAGCCGAGCCAACGCTGGCCAACCATTATGAAATATACCGATCTTACTCGTGAGAACTGGGATGCGGACATCATCATCTGGCCAGAAGCGGCAATACCTGCCGTCGAATATGAAATATCCTCTTTCCTGAGTAATTTGGATGCTGCAGCCAGAATGAACAACAGCGCCGTGATCACTGGTATCGTCAATAAGGGTGTGGACAGAAAGTTCTACAACAGTATCCTCACTGTAGGCCAAACCTCTTACGGTGATTATAGCTATGACATGGATAAGCGTTATCACAAACATCACTTGCTTCCCTTTGGTGAGTTCGTGCCGTTTGAGAGTATCCTGAGACCGATTGCGCCTTTCTTTAACTTACCGATGTCTTCGTTTAGCAGTGGGGACTTCATCCAGCCAAATATCGACGCTAACGGTAAACATATGGCACCAGCTCTTTGCTATGAAATCATCTTCAACGAGCAGGTCCGACAGAATGTTAACGATGACACCGACTTCATCTTAACTCTTTCCAATGATGCCTGGTTTGGCCGCTCAATCGGTCCTCTTCAGCATATGGAAATCGCTCGGATGCGTGCTCTGGAACTAGGTAAGCCGGTTATTCGCGCTACCAACAACGGTCTGACTGCCGTCACCGATTACCGCGGTCATATCACCGCTCAGGTACCGCAGTTTGAAACCGCTGTGCTAAGAGCAGAAATTACCTCCACTCATGGTGAGACTCCATATCGCACTATCGGAACATGGCCACTTTATGTATGGGTGATGTTGAGTTTGGTGATTGGATGGAGAGTGGGAAGGAAAGTCTCTAGTCTCTAGTCTCTAGTCTCTAGTCTCTAGTCTCTAGTCTCTAGTCTCTAGAAAAAGATTGAAGGGTTGGTGTGAAAGCATCGACCCTTTTTTGAGAATCGAGAGAATTATGTCTTATTAAGGACGAGTTCTGTCAACATCCTTAACACTATAGGTATTATCAACTTACTACCCGCTGCCACCTCTCGCAGGACGAAGTCCGTTCTCGATTCTCGGAGCGAAGCGTTCTCGCCCTTTCTAAACTCTCGTAGGACGCAGCCCGCTCTCTTACGGTTTCAACGCCTGACGACTAAACCCTTTATGACCGCAGTGCGTACACGGAATAATAACCGTTGGGTGCGTATACTGAGTTTTATGCCCGCATTCGTCACAGACCAATACCCCTAGACCAATCACTTCCCCAGCCTGATAGAGCCCTTGATGATCAAGATCCTGAAATAACTCAACCCACTCGACTTTAGTTTTATCGGTAATATCGAGTAAGCCTTGCCAAATAGAATCAGCAATCATGATGTAAAACGGTCCACTTTTTGAATCTTCATAGTTGTTGGCAAACTCTTTTAAATCCGACTTAACATAAGCAGAGACGAGTGCTAGCTCATCCTTGGTTAAGTCATTAGCAGCGTCGACGACCTTACCTGAGGTTTCAAAAACGTGGTTAACTTCATCCGGACTATGTTTAAGTGCCTCAACGACATCTTCAAACATCTCCTCATAACCTGCTTTGCGTTTTGGCATCGCTAACCTCCTTTCGATTCACTGATGCACATTCATTTCACCCTATAAAGGCAATAAACATCACCATCTTTACGTGATTTGAGTGGGTATTGGCTATTGTTGTGCCCCTCTCCTTTAGGTATTCTATGACGATCTATTAATGTCTGTTCTAACCGAACTCACAAATTCCAAGATAACCGGATATCATCGATGCAAGAACAATATAACCCGCAAGATATTGAACAAAAAGTTCAACAGCACTGGGATAACAACAAGACCTTTGTTGTAAGTGAAGACCCAAACAAAGAAAAATTCTACTGTCTCTCTATGTTCCCATACCCAAGTGGCCGACTGCATATGGGCCACGTGCGTAACTACACTATCGGTGATGTTGTCTCTCGTTTCCAACGCCTACAAGGTAAAAACGTAATGCAACCAATTGGTTGGGACGCATTCGGTCTACCAGCAGAAAACGCAGCAGTTAAGAACAATACTGCACCTGCGCCTTGGACTTACGAAAACATCGAATACATGAAGAACCAGCTAAAACTGCTTGGTTTTGGTTACGACTGGAACCGTGAGTTCGCGACATGTACACCTGAATACTACCGTTGGGAACAAGAGTTCTTCACTAAGCTTTACAACAAGGGCTTGGTTTACAAGAAGACATCTTCAGTTAACTGGTGTCCAAATGACCAAACTGTTCTGGCTAACGAGCAGGTTGAAGACGGCTGCTGCTGGCGTTGTGATACTCCAGTAGAGCAAAAAGAGATCCCACAGTGGTTCATTAAGATCACTGAATACGCTCAAGAGCTGCTAGACGATCTGGATAACCTGGACGGTTGGCCTGAAATGGTTAAAACCATGCAGCGCAACTGGATTGGTCGCTCTGAAGGTGTTGAACTGAAGTTCGAAGTAAAAGGTCAACAGGATCTGGAAGTTTACACTACGCGTCCTGACACACTAATGGGTGTGACATACGTAGGTATCGCAGCGGGTCACCCTCTGGCAGCCGTAGCAGCAGAGAACAACCCAGAGCTTGCAGCCTTCATTGACGAATGTAAGAACAACAAAGTAGCGGAAGCTGAACTAGCGACAATGGAGAAGAAAGGTATGGCGACTGGCCTTACTGCTATTCACCCATTGAACGGTCGTGAAGTTCCAGTTTACGTCGCTAACTTCGTACTGATGGATTACGGTACAGGCGCTGTTATGGCAGTACCTGCACACGATCAACGCGACTTCGAGTTCGCAACTAAGTACGGTCTGGATATCATTCCAGTTATCAAACCAGCTGACGGTAGCGAACTAAACATCGCAGAAGAAGCATACACAGAAAAAGGTGTGCTGTTCGACTCTGGTGAGTTTGACGGTCTTGAATTCCAGGCAGCGTTTGATGCAATCGCGGCGAAACTTGAGGCTGAAGGCAAAGGTACTAAGACAGTTAACTTCCGTCTACGTGACTGGGGTGTATCTCGTCAGCGTTACTGGGGTGCTCCAATCCCTATGGTAACGACCGAAGATGGTCAGGTTCACCCAGTTCCAGCGGAGCAGCTACCAGTCATTCTTCCAGAAGATGTAGTAATGGATGGCGTAACCAGCCCTATTAAAGCTGACAAAGAGTGGGCGAAGACGACATTTAACGGCGAACCGGCTCTACGTGAAACCGATACCTTCGATACCTTTATGGAATCTTCTTGGTACTACGCGCGTTACTGTTCACCACAAGCAGATGACATCCTGGATCCTGAAAAGGCAAACTACTGGCTACCAGTAGACCAGTACATCGGTGGTATCGAGCACGCTTGTATGCACCTACTGTACTCTCGTTTCTTCCATAAGCTGCTACGTGATGCTGGTTACGTAACGTCTGACGAGCCGTTCAAACAGCTTCTATGTCAAGGCATGGTACTGGCAGATGCGTTCTACTTTGAGAACGAAAAAGGCGGTAAAGAGTGGGTTGCACCGACAGACGTAACAGTTGAACGTGATGGCAAAGGCCGTATCACTTCAGCTAAAGATGACCAGGGACGTGACGTTGAGCACTCAGGCATGATCAAGATGTCTAAGTCGAAGAACAACGGTATCGACCCACAAGAGATGGTAGACAAGTACGGTGCTGACACAGTACGTCTATTTATGATGTTTGCGTCTCCGGCAGATATGACGCTTGAATGGCAAGAGTCAGGCGTTGAAGGTGCTAACCGCTTCCTGAAACGTGTATGGAAACTGGTTAAAGAGCACGCATCGAAAGGCGCAGCAGAAGGCGTTGATACTTCAGCTCTGTCTGGCGACCAGAAAGCACTACGTCGCGATGTTCACAAGACGATCGCTAAAGTGACTGACGATATCGCTCGTCGTCAAACATTCAACACAGCAATCGCTGCCATCATGGAACTGATGAACAAGCTAGCGAAAGCACCTCAAGAATCTGCGCAAGACCGCGCTATCCTTGATGAAGCGTTGAAAGCGGTTGTCGCTATGCTTTACCCAATCACTCCGCACATCTCATACGAGCTTTGGGTTGCGCTAGGTGAGTCAGACATCGATAACGCAGTATGGCCAACGTTCGACGAAAAAGCGCTTGTTGAAGATGAAAAAACAATCGTTGTTCAGGTTAACGGTAAGCTACGTGCGAAGCTAACTGTTCCTGCTGACATCTCTAAAGAAGAGATTGAACAACTAGGTCTGAACGATGAGAACGTGACTAAGTTCACTGAAGACAAAACTGTGCGTAAAGTTATCTACGTGCCAGGTAAACTTCTAAACATCGTTGCGAACTAATCTGTTCTGATGACGTCATAAACAGGGTAGCCACCTACCCTGTTTTATTTATCTTAGAGTTTTGACTAGCCAGAATTCTCAGAGCTATAAGATAAGTATTCCAATAATCGAGAGCCATCAACCTATGTTTCCTCAAGTCATGCGACTAATTTCAACTCGTTCTATTAAGCTAACCACGGTTGTACTTACTGCGAGCCTTCTTTCTGCTTGTGGTTTCCACTTACGTGGTGACTACTCTATTCCGGAAGAGCTAGATACTATGTCACTTACTAGCTATGACCAGTACAGCAGCTTCACGCGTATGATGAAAGGCCAGTTACGCATGAGTGAAATTAAATTGGTTGCACCTGCTGCCGACGTACCTAACCTGCACCTAATCAGCGAAGGCGTAGGTGAACGTACCCTATCTCTATACCAAAATACCCGCGCAGCGGAGAAGGAATTAACATTCCGTACTTCTTACCGTGTGACCATCCCTGAACTTGGTGAAAAGACGTTCTCAACCAGTGTGACACGCAGCTATCTGGACAACCCGCTGACAGCACTAGCAAAGTCTGTTGAACGCGACATGATCGAAGACGAGATGCGCAAACTAGCGGCTTCGCAAATTATTCGCCAGATGGCACGCCTGAAAACCAATATTGAATCAGGCACTATGTTGAGTGAAGAAGAACAACAAGCTCAGCTAAAAGCAGAAGAGGAACAGTACCGAATCAAGACGTTCACTACTGATGAGCCTCAGGAAGGCGTCACTACTACTTCTGAGAACCAGTAACCTGTATGCGAGTTTTCGCCGATCGATTGGTGGAGCAGTTAGCTAAACAGCTCCACCCGACCTACTTAATTTTCGGCAACGAGCCGCTACTCCTGCAAGAATCTCGTCAAGCGATCCAAAAAGCCGCCCACCAGCAAGGTTTCGAAGAAAGACACAGATTTGCAATTGATAGCTCGTTTGACTGGAACCTGGTCTACGACTGCTGTCAGGCTATGAGCCTGTTTTCGGCCAGACAGATTATTGAACTTGAGCTCCCTGAAGCAGGTGTTAACGCCGGCATAGCAAAAGAGCTGCTATCAGTATCAGATTTACTCCATAGCGATGTCATACTGGTCATAATCGGTAGCAAACTGACCAAAGCACAAGAGAACGCAAAATGGTTTAAAGCACTGTCAAGTCAGGGCTGTTGGGTCAACTGTCTGACACCTGATATTCAGCGCCTACCCCAGTTTGTTCAGGTTCGCTGCCGTGCACTGGGTCTTAAGCCAGATCCTGAAGCGGTACAGATGCTGGCTCAGTGGCACGAGGGAAACCTGTTTGCCCTGACTCAAAGCTTAGAGAAGCTCGCACTGCTTTACCCTGATGGTGTACTCAACCTGGTTCGCTTAGAAGAGTCGCTCAGTAGACACAATCACTTTACTGCTTTTCATTGGATTGACGCACTGTTGGCGGGAAAAGCGAAGCGCTCTCAACGCATTCTTCGCCAGCTTGAGGCTGAAGGAGTAGAAACAGTCATTCTGGCAAGAACGGTACAGAAAGAATTGACTCAGTTGTTGACCATGTCTCAGCTTGTGCAAACCCAGCCAATTGGTCAGGTGTTTGAAAAATACCGTATCTGGCAATCAAAGCGTCCGCTTTACTCCGCGGCTCTGAACCGGTTATCACCAGTAAAAATTATGCAGCTTTTGCAGTTGCTCGCGCAAACTGAACGAATGATAAAAACTCAGTACGAACAGTCAAGCTGGCCACTATTACACCAGTTAAGTACCGAGGTTTGCTTACCTCAGGTTAAGCTATAAAAAGCGTGGTATACTGCGCCGCCCCAAAATACACTTACTAGTGTCAATCGAATAATTAACGAGGAAAACCCTTTGCAACTTGAACAGCTAAACGAATTTCTAGTCGATAAAGTAGATGATATGAAAGCTCAGGATATCAAAACCATTGATGTTCAGGGTAAATCAAGCATTACTGATTACATGATCGTTTGTACTGGAACCTCAAAACGTCACGTTGCTTCTATCGCTGAACATGTCGCTAAAGAATCTAAACTTGCCGGTATTACTCCACTAGGTATTGATGGTGAAGCCGAAGGTGAATGGGTTGTTCTGGATATGGGCACAACTATTATTCACGTAATGCAAGAAGAGCAACGCGAGCTATACCAACTAGAGAAGCTTTGGGGCTAAGCGATGAAGATACAGCTAATTGCCGTTGGTACCAAGATGCCAAAGTGGGTCGAAGAAGGCTTTCAGGAGTATCGCCGTCGCTTTCCACACGACATGCCTCTGGAGCTTGTTGAAATTCCAGCCGGAAAACGTGGAAAAAATGCCGATATTGCAAGAATTCTGCAAAAAGAAGGCGAAGCCATGCTAGCGGCGGTGCCAAAAGGCAACCGAATTGTTACTCTCGACATCCCTGGCAAAAAGTGGGACACACCGCAATTAGCTGAACAGTTGGAAAACTGGAAACTCGACGCAAGAGATGTGTCGATTTTAATTGGTGGACCTGAAGGACTGGCACCAGCGTGTAAAGCAGCAGCCGATCAAAGTTGGTCTCTGTCAGCTTTGACGTTACCACACCCACTTGTCCGTATTGTGATGGCTGAAAGCCTGTACAGAGCGTGGAGCATTACTGCCAACCACCCATATCACCGAGAATAACCATAGATGTTACGGAAGCGTACCCAGATAAGGGATTACCACGAAGAAGCGCGACTATTTAAGAGTCGCGCTATTGTCGCTTTCATTGGTATTGTGGCAATGATGGGTATTTTGGTTACCAACCTGTACAACATCCAGATCAACCAATACCAAGACTATAAAACCCGCTCTAATGACAACCGGATTAAAGTTGTCCCAATCGCTCCCAACCGCGGTCTGATTTACGACCGTAACGGAAAACTACTGGCAGAAAACCGCCCAGTATTCAGCCTCGAACTGACACCGGAAAAGATCAAAGATATGGACGATACCATTCGTCGTCTGCAGGAAATCTTAACCATCACTCCTGAACAAGTTGAGCGATTCAAGAAAGAACGTCGTCAAACACGACGCTTTAAATCTGTTCCGATTTTAAACCAGCTTACCCCTGAACAGGTGGCTAAGTTTTCTGTCAACCAGCACAAGTTTCCGGGAGTCTCCGTAAACGCGGCCCTTAAGCGCCACTACCCATACGGTGAGGTTCTGACTCACGTAATTGGCTATGTATCGCGTATTAACGACCGCGATATGCAGCGCTTAATCCGTGAGGAGAAAGATGCTAACTATCAGGCAACCCGAGATATCGGTAAGCTAGGTATCGAGCGTTACTACGAAGATATGCTACACGGTACTGCTGGTTATCAGGAAGTAGAAGTGAATAGCCGCGGTCGAGTGATCCGTACCCTAAAATACGTTCCGCCAGTGCCAGGCAAAGACATCGTCCTCAATCTGGATATTGATCTACAGCTATACGTTCATAAGCTGCTAGATGGCCGCCGTGGTAGTGCCGTGGTACTCGATCCAGAAGACAATGGTGTTCTGGCGATGGTTTCAAGCCCAAGTTATGACCCGAACGCCTTCGTTCATGGTATTTCCGGTAAAGCGTATAGCGCGCTACTTAATGACAAAAACCGTCCTCTGGTTAACCGAGCAACACTCGGAATTTACCCACCAGCGTCGACTATTAAGCCATTCATGGCAGTCGCTGCACTACAGGAAGGAGTTGTCACGCCTTATACCACACGAAATGACCCGGGTTACTGGAAGATTCCAAATTCGAAAACTAAGCCGTTCCGTGACTGGCTCCGTTGGGGACATGGCAAAGTCGATATTGTCCAGTCAATTGAAGAGTCGGTAGATACCTTCTTCTATCAGGTTGCCTACGACATGGGCATCGACCGCATTTCACGCTGGATGATGATGTTTGGTTTTGGTGACTATACGGGTATCGATATTTACGAAGAGAGTAAGGCCAATATGCCGACTCGTGAGTGGAAAATGGCGCGCCATCGAACTCCGTGGTATCAAGGGGATACAATCCCTGTTGGTATCGGTCAAGGATACTGGACTTCAACACCTATGCAGTTAGCGAAAGCGACCTCTGTGCTGGTAAAACGAGGCGAAGTCGTCGCTCCACACTTACTGCGAGCAACCATCGAAAATGGTGAAGTATTTGAAAAGCAGCAGTTGTCCGATATCGAAACCTATCCACCAATCACCGGCGTAAAACCTCGCTACTGGGATATGGCGATTGAAGGCATGCGTCTGGTTAACCATGGTAAAAAAGGCACCGCTCGCCGCGCATTCACTAAGACCAAATATGTCAGTGCTGGTAAATCAGGTACAGCGCAGGTATTTGGCCTGGGCGAAGACGAAGAGTACAACGCAGATGAAATCGCAGAACACTTGCGTGACCACGCCCTCTTCACTGGCTTTGCTCCGATTGATGATCCTAAGCTTATTGTCACCATCGTATTAGAGAACGCGGGTGGCGGTTCATCGCAGGGCGGCCCTGTGGTGAGAAAGATATTTGACCACGTGCTCGTGGATAATAAAGAGGCGAACTAATCATGGATTTGAATCCAGCTACGGGTCAAAACCGAGTTCTGTTTGAACGCTTCCATCTCGACCTTCCATTACTGCTGGGGATACTGGTGCTAATGGGATTTGGTTTGGTGGTAATGTACAGCGCAAGTGGACAAAGCTTAGCGATGATGGACCGCCAGGCAATGCGTATGGGGCTTGCTCTTGGAGTCATGCTTTTCTTGGCACAGATCCCGCCACGAACCTATGAAGCTTTAGCACCACTCATGTTTGCAGGTGGTGTGATATTGCTGCTCGGCGTGCTGTTTTTTGGTGAGGCATCCAAAGGCGCTCAACGTTGGCTAAATTTGGGTTTTATTCGCTTCCAGCCTTCAGAGTTACTTAAGCTAGCAGTACCACTTATGGTGGCTCGCTATATTGGTAAGCGCCCACTGCCTCCGACATTCCAGACACTGGTCATCTCGTTAGTCATGGTGTTTGTACCGACGATTCTGATTGCTAAGCAACCAGACTTAGGCACCTCAATACTGATTGCGGCGTCAGGGATCTTTGTTATTTTCCTCGCTGGTATCAGTTGGAAAATCATTTTTGCGGCAGCATGTGGTCTCGGCGCATTTCTGCCTATCCTGTGGTTTTTCTTGATGCGTGAGTATCAGAAGGTGCGGGTAAGAACTCTCTTTAACCCTGAATCAGATCCTCTTGGCGCGGGTTACCACATAATCCAGAGTAAAATTGCTATTGGCTCCGGAGGGATAGCAGGTAAAGGCTGGTTACAAGGTACTCAGTCACAGCTTGAGTTTCTTCCAGAGCGTCACACTGACTTTATCTTCGCTGTTATTGCTGAAGAATGGGGGTTAATCGGTATCCTTATACTGCTGAGCTTGTACCTGTTTATCATCGGTCGTGGCTTAGTATTAGCCAGTAAAGCCCAAACAGCCTTTGGCCGTATGATGGCTGGTAGTATTGTGCTTAGCTTCTTCGTTTACGTATTCGTAAATATCGGCATGGTAAGTGGTATTTTACCTGTTGTTGGCGTTCCACTACCATTAATCAGTTATGGTGGCACTTCCATGGTGACACTAATGGCCGGTTTCGGGATATTGATGTCTATCCACACCCATAGAAAAGCATTTTCGAAGGCAATTTAAATGATTAACAAGCAACTACTGCTTACTCTTGTTTCAGCTAGTATCGTGTTAGCGGGCTGTTCTTCAGCCCCATCTAAGCGCTACTCCATTGATGATGATATTGCACCGGATGCACCAATTTCTGTCGATCATATTGAAGATGCAACGCCACAATACGAGTCTTACAGTCTCGGCGGTAACAGCGATTACACCCTTAGAGGTAACCGCTATACCATAATCAAAGACCCGCAAGGTTTTAAAGAGGAAGGTATTGCTTCGTGGTATGGCAAGAAGTTTCATGGCCACTTAACTTCAAATGGTGAAGTGTATGACATGTACTCTATGTCAGCGGCACATAAAGAGTTACCCATCCCTAGTTACGTTAAAGTGACCAACAAAGACAACGGAAAAACCGCAATTGTCCGAGTTAACGACCGAGGTCCATTCCACCCGGGACGTATCATTGACCTTAGCTACGCTGCTGCAACGAAGCTAGACGTAATTAAAACGGGCACTGCAAATGTTGCCATCGAAGTAATTACCGTAGATAAACCAACCCAGACACATAAGCAGGAAGCCCTGTCTAAGTTCGCGGTTCAGGTTGCATCTTCACAACATCAGGATCGCGTTGAAACTTTAGCGCAAGATCTGAGTCAAAAGCTATCGGTGAAAAGTTACGTCAATTCGACTAACGACACTCACCGCGTCTTTTTAGGCCCTTTCGACGATTATATGTCGAGCCAAAAAGCATTAGAAAGAGTGAAAGAACTGGGTTATACCAGTGCTTTTATTAAATCCCACTAGTCCTCAATCCAGTGTACCCCTATTCCTATACTGGCTTGAGCGATTGATTCTGTTAAGATATGGACAGTTAACGATAAACCTGTAGTCAATATGAAAAAAACAACGCTCATTAAATCAGTTTTTGCGTCTTCTATTGCGCTTTCTGCAACCTTCGCATCTTCTGCATTCGCATCACCAATTGTGGTTCCGGACGCGCCTCAAATCGCAGCTAAAGGCTACGTTTTGATGGATTATCATTCAGGTAAAGTACTTGCTGAAAAAGAGATGAACACTAAGCTCTCTCCAGCAAGCTTAACTAAAATGATGACCAGCTACGTAATCGGTCAAGAACTGGAACGTGGTAACATCTCACTACAAGATGACGTGACCATCAGCAAGAACGCCTGGGCGAAAAACTTCCCTGATTCTTCAAAGATGTTTATTGAAGTCGGTACTACGGTAAAAGTTGAAGATCTTAACCGCGGCATCATCATCCAGTCTGGTAACGACGCTTGTGTTGCTATGGCTGAGCATATCGCAGGCTCTGAAGATGCGTTTGTCGATCTGATGAATGCTTGGGCTGATACGATTGGTATGAAGGACACTCACTTCGCTAACGTCCACGGCCTGGATAACTCAAACCTATACTCGACACCTTACGATATGGCTCTACTTGGTAGCGCGCTAATTCGTGACGTACCTGAAGAGTACCGCATCTACTCAGAGAAGAAATTCACATACAACGGCATTACTCAGTACAACCGTAATGGCCTTCTTTGGGACAAGAGCATGAATGTGGACGGTATTAAAACCGGCCACACAAGTAATGCGGGTTACAGCCTTGTAAGCTCTGCAACTGAAGGCAAAATGCGTCTGGTTGCGGTAGTAATGGGTACTAAGAATGCTAACGCGCGTAAGTCTGAAAGCAAAAAGCTTCTTAGTTATGGTTTCCGCTTCTTCGAAACAGTAGCGCCACACAAAGCAGGTGAAACTTTCGTTGAAGAAAAAATCTGGATGGGTAATAAGGACACCGTTGCGCTAGGTCTTGACCAAGACACTTACGTTACTCTTCCACGCGGACAGGCGAAAAACCTCAAAGCGAGCTTCATCCTTGAAAAAGAACTTGAAGCCCCAATAATGAAAGGTGACGTAGTTGGTAAGCTATACTACCAACTAGAAGGTGAAGATATTGCCGAGTACCCACTACTTGCTCTTGAAGACGTAGAACAAGGTAGCCTATTCAGCCGCCTATGGGATTACATTGTGATGCTGTTTAAAAGCTTCCTTTAATCCAAGTACTTAGCTTTGAAAAAGCCGCCTAGTGCGGCTTTTTTAGTTATCTCATTTACTGCCAGCGCTAGCCACATCTTGAGATCATCATCGATAGACAGTAATATTCCGCGCTGCTAACAACGACTTTCCAACTTGGAGTTACAACATGCTGAACATTAACTCAGATGCAAAACTGAAAGACCTGCTTGAGTTCCCTTGTTCTTTCACATACAAGGTAATGGGCTACGCTAAGCCAGAGCTACCAGAAAAGGTTCTTGAAGTGATCCAACGCCATGCTCCAGGTGATTACAGCCCAACAGTAAAGCCAAGTGCTAAGGGTAATTACCACTCTGTATCGATCAACATCACTGCAACTTCAATCGAACAGGTTGAAACGCTGTACAAAGAGCTCGGTGAGATCGACATCGTACGCATGGTGCTATAACAAAATTTGAATTTATTCAATTTTTATTGAAAGCAGCGCAAGCTGCTTTCTTTTTAGATATCAAGTAGATAAATATCCTGCAAAAACTCTAGGGTTAAAAATGTGTTACTGGCATATAGTTCAATAACCAGAAGCAGTTTATAATCTTGCCACTTTACTAACCGACGATGGAAGAGCGGAATGCAGAACCAGCTTGTTGTGAAGCACCTTGGCAGACAGGACTACCAACCTATCTGGCAAGCGATGCATGATTTCACTGACAATCGAACAGAAGAGACCCCTGATGAAGTATGGCTTGTAGAGCACAACCCTGTCTTCACTCAAGGTCAAGCAGGCAAAGCAGAACATCTCCTTAACACAGGGGATATTCCGGTGGTTCAAAGCGATCGTGGCGGACAAGTCACATACCATGGCCCAGGCCAGTTAGTCGCTTACTTCCTTATCAACCTTCGTCGTAAAAAGCTTGGTGTCCGAGATCTCGTCACTCATATAGAGAACCTCGTAATCAATACACTAAAAGCTTACAATATCGAGTCTGCCGCTCGCCCGGACGCCCCAGGCGTTTACGTTGACGGCAAAAAGATTTGTTCCTTAGGGCTTAGAATCCGTAAAGGTTGTTCATTCCACGGCTTGGCACTTAACGTCAATATGGACTTATCGCCCTTCCAACGTATCAACCCTTGTGGTTACGCTGGAATGGAAATGGTTCAGGTAAGCCAGCTAGGCGGACCTGACGATGTCGCTCAAGTTGAGACAAAGCTAGTCGAAGAGCTGGTGACTTTACTTGGTTATGACCACGTAGAACTAAATAAAGCCGCGAAATCGGCAAGCAACAACGAGAAGTAAGAGAAGCATGAGTAAACCAATCCAAATGGAAAAAGGCGTTAAGTACCGCGACGCTGACAAAATGGCTCTGATTCCTGTAAAGAACATGCCTACAGAGCAGAAAGAAGTTCTTCGCAAACCAGAGTGGATGAAGATTAAACTGCCTGCTGACAGTCAGCGTATTCAGGACATCAAGTCTGCAATGCGTAAGAACAACCTGCACTCCGTTTGTGAAGAAGCTTCAT
This sequence comes from Vibrio brasiliensis LMG 20546, assembly GCF_000189255.1. Taxonomy (GTDB): domain Bacteria; phylum Pseudomonadota; class Gammaproteobacteria; order Enterobacterales; family Vibrionaceae; genus Vibrio; species Vibrio brasiliensis. The sequence goes on from NZ_AEVS01000116.1 coordinate 90,766, forward strand.
GTCCAAACCTGGCAGAGTGTTTCAACCACGGTACGGCAACCTTCATGATCCTTGGTGCCATCTGTACTCGTCGCTGCCCATTCTGTGATGTTGCCCATGGCCGCCCTCTTGCTCCTGAAAACGATGAACCACAAAAGCTGGCAAAAACAATTCAGGATATGAAACTGAAGTACGTGGTTATTACATCGGTTGACCGCGACGACCTACGTGACGGCGGCGCTCAGCACTTTGCTGACTGTAACCGTGAAATCCGTGCGCTTAATCCGAACATCAGGATCGAAACTCTGGTACCCGATTTCCGTGGCCGCATGGATGTTGCTTTAGAGCTTCTTAAAGACAACCCACCAGATGTATTCAACCATAACCTTGAAACAGCTCCACGCCTTTACCGTAAAGCGCGTCCGGGTGCCAACTACAAATGGTCATTAGAGCTACTTAAGAAGTTCAAAGAGCAGCACCCAGAGATCCCAACCAAATCTGGCTTGATGATGGGTCTTGGTGAGACAAAAGAAGAGATTGTTGAAGTATTGAAAGATCTGCGTGCCCACGGTGTTACCATGCTAACACTAGGTCAGTATCTGGCACCGAGTCGTCACCACCTTCCGGTTGAACGTTACGTACCACCATCAGAGTTTGATGAGCTGAAAGAGATTGCTCTGGAGCTTGGCTTTACTCACGCTGCGTGTGGTCCATTCGTGCGTTCTTCATACCATGCAGACCTTCAGGCGCAAGGTGTAGAAGTTAGCTAATTTAAGCAACTTATTTAGTAAGGGTCGACATAATAAGTCGGCCCTTTTTATTATCGATTCTTGAATGAAACCCAACACTTCTATAGGCTTAACAGACAACTATTACTACTATGCCTAGTCAGGTATGTATTCCAAGGAACTAGTATGAAAAAGTTTGGATTAGCTGCAATCGCACTGGCCGCGCTAACTGCAGGCTGTGCTTCAAATACAAAGCAAGACAATTTTCGTGAGGCTTCTTTCGAGCTTTGTAATACCGAAGTTGATATCTACTCTGTAAGTGATGACGGTCGTGTACGTATTGTCTGCTCAGACGGCTCTAAGTTCGCATTAACTGATGAGAGCACGCTAGAAACCATGCGCGACATCAACATTGATTACTGCGACGGTGAAGGTTTAGGTAAATTCAACGAAAGTAGCAAATACTATTCGTTCAAGTGTAAGTCTGGCACCCTGCTTAGTCTGCCTAAGTAAGCAATAACCAACTTATAGTGAGGGCTGATGTGAAAACATCAGCCTTTTTGTTTCAGAAGCAAATAACTCGGCTACTTAAAAGTACGCACAGAAATTACTTTGCCATTGCTACCGCCCATTGCCGTAACCGCAACTTCGAGAGAGTTCATCGAAACTATCCCATTCGGCGAACAAATCACAAACACATACGCGCAAGAGAACCGATCCTCAAACGGCATAGGAATTTTATTCCAGTAAAACTCACTCGCCTGCGATTCAACACGAAACTTACGATAATCGGCCGGAGCAGTCGAACCTCGCTGTTTCGCAATATGGGCAACAAACACACGGTCCTGAGATTTATCAACACCGACCGCCATCTCACAGCCACTGAATGGGCCTGACGCCATCCAACCAACTCCTGAGCCTGTATTACGTCCAATCACCGCTTTGGTCTCTGCATATGGCACCCAAACACCGCGATCAGCCGCTGCATCATCCCGAGTAAGAATATACTTGCCGTTATTTTCGATGATGCTCACCCCATACTGCTTCTCTAAATAGCCTTTAGGGCTATCATCAGGCTGGCTAGTTAAACGGATATCCATTTCGATATCTTTGCCAATCAGCTTGGTTAGATTCTCTTTTGTAGGCCTCATTCAAATCTTCCTCTTGGGTCTGCCAACACTCACTTTATATAAAATCAAACTAGTGATTATTCAAATTTGTAGCCAAACGTTGAGACAAGTGTAGGATTTCAAAGAATAAGTCTGTAAGAAACAAGGTTTACTGCTACGCAGTGATAACGAGTTTTAACGTAGGCTATCTGCCATAAAAATGAGTCCAGTCACGTTCAAGAACAACATAAACAGTGTGTCCAAAAATGCAAAAAGCCCCAATAAAGGGGCTTTAGGTATTTTGAACTGAGTTGGCTCTAGTTCAAGGAAAAGGCGCGGAGTTTACCTAAAAGAAAAGCTCCCTGACGGGAGCTTTCAGTGTTTTCAAAGTAGATGAGTGAAGTTCAAGGAGAACACACGGAGTTTGCGCTAGCAAATGAGTATGTACGACACCGAAATTCGCTCACTCTACGCAGAAAAGTTAAGCGTAAACTGGTAGACGCTTACAAATATCTAAAACCTTCGCTTTAGTCGCTGCGATAACTTCCTCGTTGCCGATGTTATCCAGTACATCACACATCCAGTTCGCTAGCTCTTTCGCGTCTTCTTCTGTAAAGCCACGACGAGTAATTGCTGGAGAACCTACACGGATACCTGATGTAACGAACGGGCTACGAGGATCGTTTGGTACTGAGTTCTTGTTTACTGTGATGTTTGCTGCACCTAGTGCTGCGTCTGCGTCTTTACCTGTAATGTCTTTGTCGATTAGGTCAACAAGGAACAGGTGATTCTCTGTACCGTTAGAAACGATTTTGTAACCGCGCTCCTGGAACTGAGCAACCATAGCTTTTGCGTTCTTCACTACGCGAGCCTGGTATGCTTTGAACTCTGGCTCCATTGCTTCTTTGAACGCTACTGCTTTACCTGCGATAACGTGCATTAGTGGACCACCCTGACCGCCAGGGAATACTGCTGAGTTCAGCTTCTTGTACATCTCTTCGCCCGCGTTAGACAGGATTAGACCACCACGTGGACCTGCTAGCGTTTTGTGCGTAGTTGTCGTTACAACGTGAGCGTGTGGAACTGGCGTTGGGTATTCGCCTGCTGCAATCAGACCTGCAACGTGCGCCATGTCTACGAACAGGTAAGCGCCTGCTTTGTCTGCGATTTCACGCATGCGAGCCCAGTCTACGATTTGAGAGTAAGCTGAGAAGCCACCAATGATCATCTTTGGCTTGTGCTCAAGAGCTAATTGCTCCATCTCGTCGTAGTTGATCTGACCTGCTTCGTCGATACCGTAAGGAATAACGTTGTAGTGCTTGCCTGAGAAGTTAACTGGTGAACCGTGAGTCAGGTGACCACCGTGTGCCAGGCTCATACCTAGTACTGTGTCGCCTGGGTTTAGTAGTGCCATGTAAACGGCACTGTTTGCCTGAGAGCCTGAGTGTGGCTGAACGTTCGCGTACTCACAACCAAATAGCTGACAAGCACGATCAATAGCTAGAGCTTCCGCTTTATCAACGTACTCACAACCACCGTAGTAACGCTTGCCTGGGTAACCTTCAGCGTATTTGTTCGTTAGCTGAGAGCCTTGCGCTTCCATTACACGTGGACTTGTGTAGTTTTCCGAAGCGATAAGCTCAATGTGTTCTTCCTGGCGAAGAGTTTCTTCTTGAATTGCTGCGAACAGTTCCGCATCGTAATCTGCGATGTTCATATCACGCTTTAGCATCTGTATCTCCTGACTCAGATTAAGACTTAAAATTGCAAAAAAACTGACTTTTGACACTCACGCAAACGTTTGCATCAAGCTAATGACGCGCATTCTACATAATTTGATCTTTGCCATAAAGAGAAAATTTAAATTTTTCTCATGCAGTTTTTTCATAATGCTTTACAAGGAATCTCATGTTGAGCACTTATCTGGAGCTTGGCTCTGCTAAGTGTCAATTCTATCCTTTACACCCCGTAAAACGATAATTACATAGGTTTACCTTAAATTTCCCTCTCAAGCTACCGAAATCCTATTTTTTTAAATAGTATGCACGCCATTATTTACTTGTTAAATTTCAAATTGATGGAAAAACACTCAAGAAAAGAAGATTGGGTCGCAATTTTAACTGGCACCTTTTTAGTCGCCCAAGGCTTTTTCTTTCTCCAGTCAGCGTCGTTACTGACCGGGGGTACTGCCGGACTGGCGCTGTTAGCAAGCCAGATGACCAGCTTTTCGCTCGGTACCTTGTACTTTGTTGCTAACTGTCCATTCTACTTATTAGCGTGGAAACGATTTGGTTCGCGATTTGCGATCAACAGTGCTATTTCTGGCGCTCTTGTCTCTGTTATTACTGACCATCTGTACCTGGTGATCAGTCTGGATACAATAAATCAGGTTTACTGTGCGGTTGCTGGCGGTCTACTGATGGGACTGGGTATGCTGATTCTATTCCGTCACCGCTCTAGTCTGGGTGGCTTTAATGTGCTGTGTCTGTTTATTCAGGACAAGTTTGGTATCTCAGTGGGCAAATCTCAATTAGCGATTGATTGTGCAATTCTGTTTGCCTCTTTCTTCTTTGTTGCCCCAGAGGTAATCGGCCTGTCGATTCTCGGTGCTATCGCATTAAACCTTGTGTTAGCAATGAACCATAAGCCAACGCGTTATAGTGTGAATTACGGTTAAAGAGCTGGAGAGCTCCAGTTTTCCCGAAGCGAAGCGTTCTAGCCTCCCATAAGCGAAGCGCCCTCGTATTCTCGAGGGCGCTATCTGTTCTACGGACGTATCCTGCTTCTACCCCAGCTCACCATGTGAAGTACGTGCTTTGACATCATGACTTAGCTCTTTATTCAGCTCAGCCTCAACATGTCCTGGCGCTTGGGTACTTTGTGAGATCAAGCGATACATCGCAGGGATAACAAACAGTGTTACCAAGGTGGCAAAGCCCATGCCGAAGAAAATCACTGTACCAACCGCTACGCGACTTTCGTAACCAGCCCCCGTTGAGAGAATCAGTGGTACTGCTCCAGCCAAAGTAGTAAACGCTGTCATCATGATAGGACGCAAACGACGAGCAGATGCATCAACAATCGCTTTTTCAAACTCAATACCACGGTCACGCAGTTGGTTAGCAAACTCTACGATCAAGATACCGTTTTTGGTCACCATGCCAATCAGCATGATCATACCTATCTGGCTATAGATGTTGAGCCCCTGCCCCATTAAGAACAGTCCTAGGAAACCACCAAACACCCCCATAGGAACAGTGAACATCACCACCAACGGGTTGATAAAGCTTTCAAACTGCGCAGCAAGCACCAGATAAGCAACCAACAAGGCCAGCGCAAACACCATTAAGATACTCGACTGATTCTCTTTGTAGTCCTTAGACTCACCAGAGTAGCTTACAGAGATATCACTCGGCAGCAGTTCAATCGCTTGTTGGTCAAGGAAGTCCAGCGCCTCACCTAGGGTGTAACCATCGGACAGGTTGGCAGTGATAGTGACCGACTTTTGCTTGTTGTAGTGCGAGAGTCTAATGGATGACGCTACCTCTTCGATCTTCGTCACTGCATCCAGTGTCACCAATTCACCAGAGTCGGTACGCATATAGATCTGGCTTAAGTCTGCCGCATTGTTAAAGCTGTTCTCATCACCACGCAAGTAAACATCGTACTCTTCACCACGCTCAACAAAGGTGGTTTCACTCTTACCACCAAGCATGATTTCGAGAGTATCAGAGATATCCTGAACACTAATTCCTAATTCTGCAGCACGCTGCTTGTCGACACTGACAACCAACTCAGGCGTTTTCTCTGAGTAGTTGATGTCACTGCCTTCCATAAACGGCGACTCCTCAGCAAGTTGCTCCAGCTTTTCCGCCCAAGTTTTGAGCTCAGTATAGTCAGAGCCACCAAGAACGAACTGAACAGGCTCACTTGAACCACCACGGAAACCGGGCATAAATGGGAAGACACGTACATCAGCCATGCCAGCCAATGCTTTACGCACTTCTCCCAGCGCCTGCTGAGCAGTGACATCACGATCATTCCAGTCTTCAAGAATCATGATCACAAAGCCAGTCTGGTCACCCGCGTTACCGCCAAATGCTGGCGATTGAATGCTGAAAGATTTTAGGAAGCCCTGACCAAGCAATGGCATCAGACGATCTTCAACAATGTCCATATTAGCTGCCATACGATTGTAACTGGTCGCATCGGCACCACGAACGAAGGCAAAAATAACCCCTCTGTCTTCAGAAGGTGTTAACTGAGCCGGCACCTGCTGCATTAATCCCCAACTACCGCCAATACATGAAATGATGATCAGTGGAGCCGCCCATTTCCATTTAAGCGCCCCTTTAAGCACTTTACGGTAAGCAGACTCGAGGCGGCCAAACATATCATCAATCAACAGATTGAAACGATTTGGTTTCACGTTGGCTTTGAGCAATTTACTACCCAGAACCGGGGTCAGCGTCAGAGCAATTAGCGAAGAGAAAATCACTGACATCGCCAACAACACTGAGAACTCAGTAAACAACAGGCCAACCATGCCGTCCATAAAGGAGATCGGCAGGAATACCATAACCAGTACTAAAGTCGTCGCGACAACGGCAAAGCCCACTTCTCGGGTGCCTTTATAGGCTGCAAGTAACGGCTTCTCACCGTTCTCAATGTGGTGGAAAATGTTTTCGACCACAACAATCGCGTCATCAACCACCAGGCCAATCGATAGGATCAATGCCATCAGGGTGATCAGGTTGATCGAGAAACCAAAGTAGTAAGCGGCGATAAATGATGAGATCAGTGATACAGGAACCGTCACCGCTGGGATCAATGTCGCTCGCGCCTGACCAATAAAGATATAGAGCACCAGAATAACCAGACCACCGGTAATAAACAGGGTGCTGTACACTTCTGCTATCGAGCGTTCAATAAACACCGTTGAATCATAATCGATCGCCAGACGTGTGCCTTGAGGAAGAAACTTCTGAATGTTTTCCACTTCTTTATGAACTAAGTCAGCAACCTCTAGCGGGTTAGCATCTGATTGAGGCACGATGCCCATACTGACGTTAACAACACCGTCGCTCTTAAAGGTCGAATTCTCGTTTTCTGCGCCTATGTATACGTCTGCGACGTCTTTAAGGTAAATCGGCGTATTGTCTGATGCACGCTTTACGACCAGGTACTCAAAATCTTCAGCCTGGTTGTAGCTACGAGCAGTACGCACCGACATAACAATCTGGTCGTTACGCACTTCACCGCCTGGGCTTTCAATATTCTCACTGCGCAATGCTGAGGTAATGTCTGACGTAGTGACGCCTCTACCCGCCATCTGAGCAGGTTTGAGCTTGACGTACATCACCTTGTACAGACCGCCAGATATATCGACCGAGCTGACACCTGAGATAAGGCTGAACCTGTCCATAAGTACACGCTCAACATAGTCCGTCAATTGAGTACGGTCCATCTCCGAAGAGCTGAGGTTGATATATAAAGAAGCCTCACCTGAACCATTGTTCTTGAATACAACAGGATCATCCGCTTCATCAGGCAACGAACGTTGTGCTCGCGCCACTGCATCACGGACATCGCTCACACCAGTATTAAGGTCATAACCAAGATCGAAGGTAATGGTAATTCGCGACATACTGTTACGCGTGGTAGACGATATCTCATCGATACCGCTAATACCTGACAACTGATCCTCGAGCACCGAAGTTATCTGGCTTTCAATAATGGTTGCTGACGCCCCTTCATAACGAGTACTGATCGATACTACCGGGCTTTCGATATCCGGCATCTCACGTACAGCAAGCTTGTTAAATGAGACGATACCAAACACACACAACAATAAACTCAGAACGACCGCAGCAACCGGTCTTTTAACCGAAACATCTGACAGTAACATTAGTGAGTTCCTTGTTGAGGCTGTGATTTCTCTTTAGGACGGCCATCGCTACCCAATTCTGAAACCTGCACGCCATCGCGCATATTGACGATCCCTTGTACGACAATTTTGTCGCCGATCGATAAACCCTGTTCAATCACGACGAGGTTATCGACACGAGCGCCAAGAAATACCTGAGTACGTTTGGCTTTGTTCTGTTCATCAATCACGTAAACGTAGCGTTTGGTACCTGAGTACTCTAGGGCCTGAACTGGAATAATTGGTGCTTCAATCGCAGGGAAGTCCATGTCCGCCGACACTAGCATGCCCGGTTTCAAATCATTTGCGCTGTTAGTGAAGTGAATTCGAACACGCAGGTTAAGTGTTTCCTGATTAATACGAGAGTCAATCGCCACCACTTCACCATCGAATACTTTATCTGGCCAAGCTGCTGTAGTAGCTGTGACTTTCATGCCTTTAGAAAGTTGTGATAAGTAACGCTCCGGAACCTGAAGATCCATTTGCATCACAGATAGGTTATCCAACGTCAGTAAGTCTTCCCCTGCGGTAACCATTTTGCCGCGACTGAAGTCAATAAAGCCGACTGTCCCATCAAACGGGGCTGTGATATGAAGATCTTTAAGGTTCGCATTGGCCGCGTCAAGACGAGCTTGGGCAATCTCTACACTCGCCTTTTGAGCATCAATTTCTGTTTGTGTAATGGCATTGCGCTTTACCAAGCGCTCAAACTCTTTCAGCTTACGCTGTTCATCTTTAAGGTAAGCCTTAGCTTCAGCCACAGATGCGCGCGCCTTATCATCATTCAATTGAATAATTAGCTGGCCTTGCTCTACGACTTGATTGGCTTTGACCGCAATTGTGTCTACTTTACCGGCAACTTCCGGAGAGATTTCTACCGACTGCTCAGCGTCTAACTTGCCAACCAAAACAAGAGATTGAGAAACATGGTGGGTTTGAACAAGTTCAGTAACAACCGTAACTGTCGTAGGGCCCTGTCTCTTTGCATAAGAGGCTGGCGCTGCTGCAAGAATAGACAGAGACAGAAGACTCAAAACAATTTTATTTTTCATGGTTAGATTCTGCATAAATAAACTAGCTGTATTGTATCCGCTTATACCCTTTATGAACGTCAAGTAATGTAAAGAGCGAGAAATATTATGTAAGTAAAGCCGTTGATTGTTTGAGCTTTATGGTCAATTCCTGGCATCTTTGTCGAAAAAGGCATCATTCAATTCAAAAAACTAAGAAAAGGCTTTACAGCTTTTACGAGTTTGCTATGATGCGCTCCGCACTTGAGCAATGTGTTGGGAAAACTTACCAAGTATAAAATACCCTGGAGGGGTTCCCGAGTGGCCAAAGGGATCAGACTGTAAATCTGCTGGCACTGCCTTCGATGGTTCGAATCCGTCCCCCTCCACCATAT
>NZ_AEVS01000115.1 GCF_000189255.1 Vibrio brasiliensis LMG 20546
AAAGAAACCAGCTCATTGAGCTGGTTTTTTTTCGCCTCAACATAACTCACTGACATACTATTTCTCTATCTATCTGATGCTAAAACAAAAAAAGCCCCGTCACTGCGGGGCAAGTACCAGAGCGGGTGAGCTCTGGTGAAGCAAACACTATAGGGGGTGTTAGCTTTCTAAAAGAATAATGCGTGTCTCGTATGGTCTAAGTAGCTGTTCTCGACTCACCTGTTGCTCTAAATCAGCATAGTTACCTAACACATATCTGGCTTTGGATACATCAAAGCTATCCGGCAAGCGACATTGCGTATCTTGACCATAGTAGTTGTTCAGACAGATCAATGTCTGAGCTTGAGATTGACGCTGGTAACCAAACACTGCGTCATGATGTGGATAAAGATCAAGGTAAGTGCCTGTGGTTATTACCTCCAACTCTTTACGCAATTCAATCAGTTTTTGATAGAAGTAAAATACAGAGTTTTCGTCATCTAATGCAGATTTTGCATTCACTTCACGGTAGTTAGCTGCAACTTCGAGCCAAGGTTCACTTTTCGAGAACCCTGCATACGTATCCTCATTCCACTGCATAGGAGTGCGCGAGTTATCGCGAGATTTTTGCGCTAAGATGGCCATCATCTCATCATGTGCGACACCTTGTTGGTTAACCATAATGTCGTACATATTAGTGCTCTCGACATCACGGTATTGCTCTATCCTGGTGTAACCTGGGTTTGTCATACCAAACTCTTCCCCCTGATAGATATAAGGTGTGCCCTGCATCATATGTATTGATGCTCCAAGCATTTTTGCTGACTCGAGGCGATACTCCTGATCATTACCCAAACGGCTAACGACACGAGGCTGATCATGGTTACACCAGAACAGAGCTCCCCACCCTTTGCCATTAAGACCGGTTTGCCAGTGGTTGAAAATCTGCTTGAGCTGAATAAAGTCAAACGGCGCCTTGGTCCACTTCTCACCATTGGGATAATCCGCTTTTAAGTGGTGAAAATTAAACACCATCGACAACTCTTTATTATCAAGCGAAGAGTACTGCTGACAATGGTCAAGGGTAGTCGAAGACATCTCTCCTACAGTGACACTGCCGTACTTTTGGAATACTGCGCTGCTGATTTCTTGGAGGTATTCGTGAACACGCGGACCATCGGTATAGAAGCGTCGTCCATCACCAATATCGTCATTGGGAAAGTCTTGCTGCTTAGAGATCAGGTTAATCACATCCAGACGGAAACCATCTACCCCTTTTTCAGCCCAATAGCTGATGACCTCTTTAACTTCAGCGCGAACCTGAGGGTTTTCCCAGTTAAGGTCTGCTTGCTGTTTAGCAAACAAATGCAGGAAGTATTGACCTGTATCTTCATCCAACTCCCAGGCACTGCCACCGAACTTTGACTGCCAGTTGTTTGGACGTTCTCCGTCGACCGAGTCACGCCAAATGTAGTAATCGCGATACGGGCTGTTCTTGTCGCCTAGCGCAGACTGGAACCAATGATGCTCTGTTGAAGTATGATTAACCACGATATCCATAATAATACGGATACCACGTTGATGTGCTTTTTCAAGCAACTGCTCAAAGTCAGCCATGGTGCCGAAATCTGGATTAATCGCGTAGTAATCTGAGATATCGTAGCCGTTATCTATCATCGGAGATTGGTAGACAGGGGTTAACCAAATAGCGTCAATACCTAACAGTTTGAGATAATCGAGCTTAGAAATAATGCCTTGTATATCACCAGTCCCTTTACTGCCGCTATCACAAAAGCTTTTTGGGTAAATCTGATAGATGGAAGCGGTCTTCCACCAATTTGCATCATTAGCGATTGTTGTCATTTCTAAACTCACTTACCAATAAGAAAAATCTTTGAAAAGAGGAGCGACGAATGCCGCTCCTAAATAATGTCGTTGTATTAAGCGTTTGCAGGCTCTAGCTCGCCTTTGCTCTGTGCGCGCTTGTAGAAGAAAAGAGTCAATGCTGCAGGTAGTGCGATTGCCACCAGCATCGCAATAGCATAGATACCCCAGAATTGTGGTTGAATAGATAAGATGCCCGGCAGACCACCAACACCGATACCATTTGCCATAACCCCAGCACTACCACAGATTGCCGCAGCAACAGCACTACCGATCATTGCGCTTAGCATAGGGAACTTGTACTTAAGGTTAATACCGTACATCGCAGGCTCGGTAACACCCAGATAGGCTGAGATTGCTGCTGGTACAGAGATATCACGCTCGCCATGCTTTTTACTGATGATAATGATACCGACAACAGCTGACGCCTGAGCAATGTTTGATAGAGCAATCAGAGGCCAGATTGGTGTACCACCAAGGTCTTGCATTAATTGCAGGTCAACAGCGTTAGTGGTGTGGTGAATACCTGTAATAACCAGAGGTGCGTAAAGGAAACCAAACACCATTGAGCCAATCACCGCAAAATCACCTGTCATTGCCGCTTTAGCTGCGAATGCCACACCATCACCCAATACGCGACCAAATGGACCGATTAGAGAGTGCGCCAGAACGACAGAGACAATGATAGAAACAAAGGGTACGACAACCAGATAGAGGTAAGAAGGGACGATTCGCTTCAGATTGGTTTCAATAAACGCCAGTGCTATACCCGCTAACATTGCCGGGATCACCTGCGCCTGATAACCGACTTTTTCAATCGCAAACAAGCCGAAATCCCACACTTCAGGTACCTGTTTACCGATCAAATACGCATTCATTAGCTGTGGTGAAACCAAGGTCACACCCAGAGTAATACCCAGGATTGGCGTTCCACCAAGCTTTTTAACTGTCGACCAACAGACACCAACCGGTAGGAAGAAGAAGATCGCTTCACCAATTAACCATAGGAAGCTATGTACCGTTGCCCAGAACTGGCTGATTTCAGTGAGCGACTGGCCATCAAACATTTTGATGTCGCCGATAACATTACGAAAGCCCAGAATCAGACCACCAGTAATGATCGCAGGAAGCAGTGGTACAAAGATTTCAGCAAGATGGGAAATACCACGTTCCAGGATATTCATATTCTGACGAGCGGCTTGTTTTGCTTCATCCTTCGATGCTTCGCTCTTACCTGATAACTCGATCAGCACTTTGTATACTTCATCGACTTCTGTGCCAATGACTACCTGAAACTGACCGGCATTAGTAAAGCACCCTTTGACGAGTGATAACTCTTCCAACGCCTTCTCATCAGCCTTGCTGGTATCATTTAGTACAAAACGAAGGCGAGTCAGACAGTGACTTACACTGGCGATATTATCTCGTCCACCGACTCGTTCAATCAGACGCTCAACTTCTTGTTTCGCTATCTTACTCATATCCATGTCCACCCTAATTGGATTCTCATTCATCTGTTGTCAAAAACTTTGACGTTCAAACTGACTAGGCTTTTTTATATTTATGGGAATGTTCCCATTCGTGCTTATTATATTGTCAGATCTATCTCAAGAGAAAAATGGGAACAGTCCCATAAATTGAATGAGATCACAGTATAATTTTAAAACACTTTGAAAATAATGGCTTAGATTAACACTGGCTGCTGAGTGATATGGACCTGTGAAATCTCACCATTAACTTGTGAAATCAGAAGGTTAGCAGCCCTTTGCCCTGCCTGAGCATAGCCAGGGTCAATACTGAATACTTTAGGGAAAAGGAAAGAGAGTAGTTCATTGCCCCCCACACCGGTGACGATAATGTCTTCGCGATCTAACTCCTGAAGACGTTTGATAACTCCCAAGGCTAAAGTATCACTGGCACAGACAATCGCATCAGTGCGCTCACGCAGCACTTTGTCGACCAGTTGGTAGGCACTTTCATGGTGTAAGTGACCAGTTTGATAGTTGGGCTCAATTTGTTGTTCATGACACCAGTTTAAATAAGCCTCCAGGCGGACTTTACCCGTCGTTTTGTCACTCGGGTCAACGCCAATGAAAGCGATATTACTCACCTTTTGTGAGTTAAGGTGTTCCAAGGCCTGCACTATCACGCCAGTGTTATCGTAGTTAATCGACGATACTACATCGGTATCCATCGCGATCACCACCGAGCGATTGTGCCAACTTGCCAGCTTTGAAATATCAAAATCACTAAAACCAAATACGATAACACCATCGACATTGCGCTTTTTCAGAACGTCGAGATGTTCATTGGTTTTTTCACGGTCAAACTGACTCTCCATGATCACGACATCATAGCCCGCGGCATACAGGGTATTGAGCATGCTCCCCACCGCTTTATTTTCTGAGGGAGAATCAAGACGGGAGATAATCACACCAACCACTTTCTGACTGCCACCACGCATTGCCTGAGCCGATTTAGATGGTACATAACCAGACTCCTGGATCACCTGCTCCACTTTGGCACGAGTTTCCGGCTTAACCTTGGGATCATTGGTTAATACACGAGACACTGTTGACTTACCAACGCCAGACAGTTTTGCGATATCAAGAATGGTTAACTTTTTGCTCATAGATTATTGGGTCTAGTGGTTCAACGTTAAAAGGAGGCTTGCGCCTCCTTAAAGCTATCCTGACAGAGTTATTGGCTGATGCAGTTTTTATACACTACACGCCCTAGCTCAAGACGGGCTTCTTTGCCTTTGGTATAAAGTGTCACAGGGTTTAGAGTCTGTGCGGTACCGTCGTCAAGAATATACTTAGTACCAGAACCCGAAGGAACTTGTACCAGACGGTAATCATGTTCAGGCAACCTTAACAGAGCCAGGGGCTCATTGGGCATAAATGCCACTTTAAAGGTTTTATCTGCACTGCACTGATAAAACGTAAAGTCACCTTGATAGGCACTGTCACGCTCTACTGCATTATATGAACAAGCCGTTAAGCCGAGTCCAATTATGGTCGTGAGTAACAATCGAAATGTCATGATTCCCTCCACACAAGTTCAGCTACGCAGGCAGCCCAAGCTTAATTACTGCGCGAGATATTCCGGCACTTGCTTGATGCTATCTAGCACCACTGTCGCCAGTTGCTGACCTTTTTCCGTTACTGGCTTACCAGTACGGACAAGGATTTTAGTACCGACACCAGCCGCTTCGGCCGCCATCATATCTTCAGCTTTATCACCAACCATCACAGAGTTGGCCATATCAATTTTCAAAAAGTCACGAGCAGAGATAAACATCCCCGGCTTTGGCTTACGACAGTCACAATCTTCTTTATATTTACCCTGACCGTGCTCGGCATGGTGCGGACAGTAATAGATACCATCTAGCTCAACACCATTATCCACGAAGTTCCAATCCATCCATTGAGTCAGGGATAAAAAGCGATCTTCACTGAACATGCCACGCGCAATACCAGACTGGTTGGTCACCAGAACTAGCTGATACCCCATCTCTTTGAGCTTCTTCGTCGCCTCAAAAACGCCATCAATGAACTCAAAATCGTGTTCGTCATGCACATAGCCGTGATCGACGTTGATTACGCCATCTCGGTCTAGAAAGACTGCAGGTTTTGCCAAAATATGCTTCTCGTTTTTACTTTGATTAATAAGAATTATTGCACGCTTTATTTCTTTCATCACTATCTAATTACTAATCGTTTGGCCAAAAAATACGTTTAGACGTCTAGACGTAAAAATATCTATTGACACAAATCACGCAAAGCCATAGCATCCTCTAGTAAATGAGATGTAGCTCAAAATATTCTTCTGCTGCTCATCCAATCTGATAGTGGGTTTCTCGATGATTGAAATTAATCAAGTAAACAAGGTTTTCTACCAAGGCACTAAGGAAATTCATGCCTTGAGAGAGATTAACCTTCATATTCCTCAGGGAACAATCTTTGGTGTTATTGGCTCATCAGGAGCAGGGAAAAGTACGCTTATTCGTTGTGTAAACATGTTAGAAGCACCAACTACGGGCTCAATCGTGGTTGATGGTGTCGACCTCACTAAGCTGTCTAAATCTGAGCTAAGTGAAGCACGTCGTAACATCGGTATGATCTTCCAGCATTTTAACCTGCTCTCTTCACGCAGCGTGTTTGACAACGTCGCGCTCCCTTTAGAACTGGCCGGTAAAGACAAAGCACATATCACGCAAAAAGTGACTGAGCTGCTTAAATTAGTCGGTCTGGAAGATAAGCATGAAAGCTACCCAGCAAACCTGAGTGGTGGTCAAAAGCAGCGTGTTGCCATTGCTCGCGCACTCGCTTGTGACCCGAAAGTTCTGCTTTGTGACGAAGCGACCAGTGCTCTCGATCCAGCAACAACTCAATCGATTCTTGAGCTGCTGAAAGAGATTAATCGCAAGCTAAGCATCACTATCCTACTGATCACTCATGAGATGGATGTAGTGAAAAGCATCTGTCACGAAGTGGCGATCATTGGTGGCGGTGAACTGGTAGAGAAAGGTACGGTTGGCGAGATCTTCGCTCACCCGAAAACAGAACTTGCTCATCAGTTTATTCGTTCAACGCTGGATCTCTCTATTCCGGAAGATTATCAGGCTCGTCTGCAACAAACGCGTGTTGAAAACAGCTACCCGTTAGTGCGCCTGGAATTTACTGGTGCGACAGTGGACGCCCCTTTAATGAGCCAGATTGCGCGTAAGTTTAATATTGATGTCAGCATCTTGAGCTCTGACCTTGATTACGCCGGTGGTGTTAAGTTTGGCATGATGGTCGCGGAACTGTTTGGTAATGAACAAGACGATAATGCTGCCATTGAGTTCCTACGTGAACACAACGTAAAAGTAGAGGTACTGGGTTATGTCCTTTAATGAAATTTCACAGTGGCTGAACTTAAACAGCAATCTGCTGATTGGCGCAACATTAGAGACACTCTACATGGTTGCCGTAGCAGGTATCGTAGGCTTTGCAGTCGGTATCCCACTCGGCGTTATTCTGCACACCAGTAAGAAAGGTGGCTTACTAGAAAACACTAAGCTCAACAGTGTACTAGGCGCTATTGTTAACGTTGGTCGTTCAGTGCCATTTCTTGTATTGATGGTTGCCATTATTCCAGTAACCAAGCTGTTGGTCGGCACCTTTATCGGTACAACGGCAGCGATTGTGCCTCTGACGATTGGTGCGATTCCATTTGTTGCCCGCCTTATCGAAGGTGCTTTACTAGAAGTACCGACAGGTCTGGTTGAAGCCGCGCAATCAATGGGGGCGACACCAATGCAGATTATCTCTAAGGTACTGCTACCTGAAGCAATGCCAACAATCGTCAACTCAGTAACCATCACGCTAGTAACGCTCGTTAGCTACTCGGCAATGGCAGGTACTGTTGGGGGCGGTGGTCTGGGTGACGTTGCAATCCGCTACGGTTTCCACCGCTACGACGTAGTGATCATGGCTGTCACTGTCGTGATGCTCATCGTACTGGTACAAATTATTCAATCTATTGGTGACGCGATTGTCCGTCGTGTAGATCACCGCTAATAACAAATTAAACATTAATCACAGATTTTATTTATAAGGAGATAGTGATGAAATTCAGTCTTAAAGGTATTTTGGCTATCGCAGCAGCAGCGTCTGCACTGGTTCTTTCAGGTTGTGGCGAAAAAGAAGTCGACACTAGCAAGATCAAAGTTGGCGTAATGGCAGGTGCTGAAGCACAGGTTGCTGAAGTAGCAGCAAAAGTGGCTAAAGAGAAATTCGGCCTGGATGTTGAGCTGGTCACTTTCACTGACTACGTAACGCCAAACGCAGCACTGGATGATGGTTCAATCGATATCAACGCATTCCAACACAAGCCATACCTTGATCAACAAGTTACGGATCGCGGTTACAAACTGACTATTGCTGGTAACACTTTCGTTTACCCAATCGCAGGTTACTCTAAGCAAGTAAAATCTGTTGATGAGATCCAAGACGGTGCACGCATCGCAGTACCAAACGATCCAACTAACCTAGGTCGTTCACTGCTTCTTCTTGAGCAACAAGGTCTGCTAAAACTGCGTGAAAACGTTGGTCTACTGGCAACGGTACGCGATATCGTTGAGAACCCGAAAAACATCACTATTGTAGAACTTGATGCAGCTCAGTTGCCTCGTTCACTTGATGATGTTGCTCTTTCAGTAATCAACACGACTTACGCAAGCTCAATCGACCTGACTCCACAAAAAGATGGTGTTTTCGTTGAAGATAAAGAGTCTCCATACGTAAACCTGATTGTTGCGCGTGAAGACAACGTACAAGCTGAAAACGTGCAGAACTTTGTTAAGTCTTACCAGACTGAAGAAGTTTACACAGCAGCATCAGACATCTTCAAAGGTGGCGTGGTTAAAGGCTGGTAATCACTCACTAGCGAAAACAAACAATAAGGGCTGACATGATACGTCAGCCCTTTTCTTTTGCAGCTTGTTCCCTCAAGCGTTCAAAATATCCGTCAATGATCGCTTCATAGCGCCCATCTTGCTTCATAACTTCCAGAACCTCGTCAAAACGCCCACGCAGCCAAGTGTGTTCTCTCAATTTAGAAAAAGCGATATAACTGGGTGTCGCCTCAATGGGCGGAGAGAGTATATCGAGCACCTCCTCCATCCCCTCGCTGGCAATAATACTGCGCGCACCAAAATCATTATTAACCCACACATCTGCACGCCCGGTTCTGACCAGATGTGCACACTCATTGGTTTGATTACGCTTAAACACCAACTTAAACCGATTCTCTGCTAACAAAACATCAATTCGTTTACCGTAACTCACTCGATTGACAACGCAGATCGTCATATCGGACAGGTCATCGGTTAGGAAGTTATCACTACGAATATTGCTATTAACTCTGGCAACCAAGCTGATGTTTTGGGTAAACAGTACCTGGTGACTAAAATCGGCAAACTGTTCTCTTTCAGGATTCTTAAATGCTGTAAATATCGCGTCGGCCCGACCAAACTGGACATTGCTCAGAGCCCTCGCCCATGGCAATACCTGAATCGAAATCGGCACATCTAACTCTTTAAACACCGCCTCAACCAGCTCAACAGCAACACCGGATAACTCCCCTTCTTTGCTAACAATGTAAGGCGGGTAATCAAGAGTAACTAATTGAATCGGAGTTGCACTCCAGCAATAAGAACAGAGTCCAAAAGTCAGCACCAAAAACGCGACACATCGAGTCATAACGGGAGAGGTTAACTACGACTAATTAGGTCAAACGACGCTACACCACAACAAATACCGCTGCTTGATTAACATTCGACCTCCTCACTTGATGCTATAAAAGTAAGTAAAGTTCACCGCCCTAGCTTGTCAAATTAAGGCAAGAAAAAAGCCAGAGCAAATGCTCTGGCTTTCAGTTCAGGGTTTTCTACATCAATTAAGGCGTGTAGTAAGTTGCCGCACCAGGACCAACTGGTAGGCCTAATACAAATACCCATACGTAGAACAGTAGACTCCAGCCAACAATGAAGCAGATAGAGTAAGGTAGCATGGTCGCAATTAGCGTACCGATACCTAGATTCTTCATGTAACGTGTCGCTACTGCCAGGATAAGACCGAAGTAACTCATCATTGGAGTAATGATGTTTGTGGTTGAGTCACCGATACGGTACGCAGCCTGAATTGTTTCTGGCGCGTAACCTACCAACATGAGCATTGGTACAAAGATAGGTGCTGTTACTGCCCACTGTGCAGAAGCAGAACCGATCATCAGGTTAATGAAGCCACACATCAGGATAAATGCGAAGAACAGCATTGGACCAGTCAGGCCAATCTCTTGCAGGAAGCTTGCACCAGCAACCGCAAATACCTGACCGAAGTTAGTCCACTTGAAGAATGCAACGAATTGAGCCGCAAAGAACACCAGTACAATGTACATGCCCATTGAAGACATAGACTTCGCCATCGCATCAATCACGTCGCGGTCTGTCTTCATTGAACCTGTAACTTTACCGTAAACAAAGCCAGGGATTGCAAAGAACACAAAGATAAACGCAACAATACTCTTCAGGAATGGAGAGCCTGCCACAGTACCTGTCGCAGAGCGTAGCACGCCATCTTCAGGAACGATTGTCCAAGCTAGCAAAGCTGATACTGCTAGTACCGCAAGACCAGCCAGTTTAAGACCCTTCTTCTCGATAGCAGTTAGTTTGCCCATCGTGTCTTGAGACAGGTCTTCAGAAGACTCTTCTTCATTGTATTTGCCCAGTTTAGGCTCAACGATTTTCTCAGTAACAAAAGCACCGGTAATCGCAATGAAGAAAGTCGATACAAACATGAAGTACCAGTTAACTTCTGGACCAACAGTGTATGAAGGATCAATCATTTGCGCAGCTGTTTCTGTAATACCAGAAAGCAGTGGATCAACAGTACCGATTAGAAGGTTGGCAGAGTAACCACCAGATACACCAGCAAACGCTGCTGCAAGACCTGCAAGAGGGTGACGTCCCAAAGAGTGGAATAGCATTGCTGCTAATGGGATAAGTACGACGTAACCAAGCTCGGATGCAGTGTTAGAAATGATACCTGCAAAAACAACCGTTACAGTAACCATGCGTTTAGACGCACCCATAACCATACCGCGCATTGCTGCAGATAGTAGGCCTGAATGCTCAGCGATCGCAACACCTAACATAGCGACCAGTACAGTACCTAGTGGGGCAAAGCCGACGAAGTTCTTAACCAGGTTAGTAACGATCAGTTGTAGACCTTCAGCATTGAGTAGGCTGACAACATGGATCATGCCATCTGCTGAACGACCTTTCGCGCCTTCAGGGCGAGGATCCATAACAGATACTTCAAAGTAACCAGCAATACCGGAAGTGACCAGGATTGCTAAACAGAAGATGGCGAAAAGAGTGATTGGGTGGGGTAAAAGGTTCCCCAAATATTCAACAGTATCAAGAAAGCGCGTGAACAACGGCTTTTTTGGCGAGTTTTGTTTAATCGAAGCAGATGAACTCATCTGTTCCCTCCTTGTAGTTATTCCTGTGCAAATGTGACAAAAATGTTCCAAATGCCGGGCAAGGTTACTCGACAATATACTCAATTAGAAATTCAAAATGTTACAAACTGTGTAATAAATCATATAAATTAACTTCATTTGAACAAATAATTAGCAAATTGAACCAATTTTAAACTAGAAATTAGAATTATAATTTGCAACCAGACATTCAAGTTGGTTATATGACAAAAGCTAAGCTTTTGATTCAAGAGAGATGAAAAACGAGCTATTAAGAGGAAAGAGGCTAAATATTTTCCTCGCTTAATAGCTCAGATATTTAAAGGTGGGATTACTGTCGGAGGCTGTTTTTCTAACCGATATTCAACAATGCGATAACTATTTCTGAACCGCTTTAAATCTTGGGTTAGTTTTACAAATCACATAAAGCCTTCCTCTGCGTTTGACGATCTGACAATCAGGATGTCGGCTTTTAGCACTTTTTAATGATTTAACCACTTTCATCTATTTATCCCCTTTTTCAAACTGGCTGAAACGACGTCTGAAGTTAGCCACTCGGCCCTCTTTCTGAATAACTCGTTGCTTACCTGTATAGAAAGGGTGAGATTTTGATGAAACCTCAACGGTGAAATAGGGATAAGTTTTACCATCGCTCCATTCGATAGTGCGATTAGTTTGTAAGGTTGAACCGATCAAAAAGTACTCATCGACACTGGTATCGTGAAAAACAACAGTTCGATATTCAGGGTGGATATTAGCTTGCATATTAAATTTGCCTTAACTGTTATGTTATAACATATTAATTAATAATCATTCTCAACAATGTTTGCAAGCTTTTTTTGTGTTACTTTTGCTGAATCAGTAGTCCCCGAGTGAAAAGACCATGTATTCCGTAGAGCCAATCGGTTTTATTGAAAGCCCATATAAAGAGAAATTCGCTGTCCCACGCCAACCACGTTTAGTGCCTGCAGCACGCTCTCGCGTTAGGTTGACCGGAGAAGCAAATAGTCCAGAAGCGCTGAGAGGCATCGAGCAGTTCTCTCACATTTGGCTGTTGTTTTTGTTTGACCAGAATTTACAGGCGGGATGGAAGCCAACCGTTCGTCCACCTCGACTTGGCGGCAATGAACGCATTGGTGTATTTGCTTCACGGTCGACCTTTAGACCAAATGGCATCGGCATGTCGGCAGTAGAAGTCAAAGGGGTGACGAAGCTTGGGGATCAGATCTATTTGGATCTTGGTAATGTCGACTTAGTTGATGGCACCCCCGTTATCGATATCAAACCTTACATTCCCTACTCCGATGCTGTCGCTGAGGCAAGTGCGGGCTATGCCGAAGGTGAGCCTGATACCTCTCCAGTCAACTTCTCTGCAGCGGCATTAACTAAGTTGCAGCAGCGCCCTGACAGTGAGTATCTCAAAACAGTGATCGAGCAAGTATTAGCGCAAGACCCTCGCCCGGCTTACAAGAAAAACAAGCCTGACAACAAGGAATATGCGGTAAATTTGTTCGATCTGAACGTCAAGTTCACGGTAACGGATAACTTAATAACAGTTACTGCGATTGAAAGCTTTTGACAAAGGCAATTGGCTGATATTATAAGCGGCTAACAATTTTCCCCTCAGTGGGACCTCTATACTCCTGTCCATTCCGGCTTGAGTATCTAACTTTAATAAACGGATAAGTTAAATGCGTACCAGTAATTATCTTCTTTCTACTCTGAAGGAGACTCCAAACGACGCAGAAGTAGTGAGCCACCAGCTCATGCTACGTGCAGGTATGATCCGTAAGCTGGCTTCAGGTCTATACACCTGGCTACCTACTGGTCTACGTGTACTGCGTAAAGTCGAAAACATCGTTCGTCAAGAGATCGACAATGCAGGCGCTGTCGAAACATTGATGCCCGTTGTTCAGCCGTTTGAACTATGGGAAGAGACAGGTCGTTCTGAGAAGATGGGTCCTGAGCTACTTCGCTTTACTGACCGTCACACTCGTCCGTTTGTTCTTAGCCCAACAGCTGAAGAAGTGATCACTAGCCTTGTGCGTAACGAAGTGAGCTCTTACAAACAGCTTCCGCTAAACCTGTACCAAATCCAAACTAAATTCCGTGACGAACGTCGCCCACGTTTCGGCGTAATGCGTGCACGTGAATTCTGCATGATGGATGCATACAGCTTCGATATAGACAAAGCTGGTCTGGAGAAATCTTACCAGGCGATGCACGATGCTTACTGTAAAGCATTCGACCGTATGGGTCTTGAGTACCGTCCAGTACTGGCTGACTCTGGCGCTATCGGTGGTAGCGGCTCTCAAGAGTTCCACGTACTCGCTGAAAGCGGCGAAGACCTGATCGCATTCTCTACTGAGTCTGATTACGCAGCGAACATCGAAAAAGCAGAAGCAGCAGCTCCTGCTGGCGATCGCGCAGAACCGACTCAAGAGATGACTCTTGTTGATACGCCAAACGCGAAAACTATCGCTGAACTCGTCGAGCAGTTTGATCTACCGATTGAGAAAACCGTTAAGACTCTATTCGTTAAAGCATCTGATGAAGTAGACGCGGACATCATTGCGCTAATCATCCGTGGCGATCACGAACTAAACGAAGTGAAAGCAGAAAACCTTCCTCAAGTAGCGGCTCCTCTAGAGATGGCTACAGAAGAAGAGATTCGTGCGCTTATCGGTGCTGGCCCTGGTTCTCTTGGCCCTGTTGGTCTAGAACTTCCATTCATCGTAGACCGCACTGTTGCTGTAATGAGCGACTTTGGCGCAGGTGCTAACGTTGATGACAAGCACTACTTCGGCATCAACTGGGGTCGCGACGTTGAGCTGGGCCAAATTGAAGATCTACGTAACGTAGTAGAAGGTGATCCAAGCCCATGTGGTAAAGGTACCCTAATGCTTAAGCGTGGTATCGAAGTGGGTCACATCTTCCAGCTAGGTAACACTTACTCTGAAGCAATGAACTGTGGTGTTCTTGGTCCAGATGGTAAGAACGTAATCCTGGAGATGGGTTGTTACGGTATCGGTGTATCACGTGTTGTTGCTTCTGCAATCGAACAGAACCACGACAAATACGGCATCATCTGGCCAGACGCACTAGCGCCGTTCCAGGTTGCGATCGTACCGATGAACATGCACAAATCTGAAGAAGTTAAGGAAGCTGCTGAGAAGCTGTACGCCGAACTGACTGCTATGGGTATCGAAGTACTGTTCGACGACCGCAAAGAGCGCCCAGGTGTAATGTTCTCAGATATGGAGCTTATCGGCGTTCCTCACACTATCGTGATTGGTGATCGTTCTATGAAAGAAGGTAACTTCGAGTACAAGAACCGCCGTTCAGGTGAGAAGACTGCAGTAGCGATGGCTGACATCGTTGAGCACGTTAAAGCGCAACTAGCTTAAGTAAACGCTTAAAAATACAAAAGGCCGATGGAGACATCGGCCTTTTTTTTGAGAGTCGAGAGTCGAGAGTCGAGAGTCGAGAGTCGAGAGTCGAGAGTCGAGAGTCGAGAGTCGAGAGTCGAGAGTCGAGAGTCGAGAGTCGAGAGTCGGAATAATTATGTCTTTTTAAGGACAAGTCCAGTCAACACCTTTTGAGTTAAAGGTTCCGTCACCATTCTGCCAACGCCCACCTTTAGAAGGGAGAAGCCCAGTCTCGCTTCTCAGAGCGAAGCGCTCTCACAGGACGCAGTCCGTTCTCGCATCTCGGAGCGAAGCGCTCTCGCAGGACGAAGTCCGGTCTTGTATTCCTACTCCAACGGCTCCGTCGGTGCCTGACTTGCGACCTTTTTCGGCGCAAACGCCACGTCGGTCAACTCGTCAGCATTCCCGTCAATAAGCTCACCAAAGTGGAAAATACCAAACTCACCCGGTTTCATTCGATGCCACTCTTCATTGTCAGTCAGTGGCTGAGTCGCAATCACTGAGACAATATCGTTAGGCGTGGTCTCTTCCTGAAAGTTAATCTCTACATCTTCATCGATCAGTGATGCTTTACCAAATGGAGCCCGACGGGTAATCCAGTAAAGGTGGTTCGTGCAGTAAGTCATCACGTACTCGCCGTCAGACAGCAGCATATTAAATACACCTTTATCTTTAAGCTGCTCGCAACACTCTGCAATAAAGCGGAATACACCCACCATATCTTGTGGAGGCTCTGGGTATCTGTCTTCCATCTGCTTAAGCAACCAACAGAATGACAACTCACTGTCTGTCTGCCCCACAGGGCGGTGACGACCTGAATTTAAATCCTGATAATCACTCAGTTGCCCGTTGTGAGCAAACGTCCAGTAACGCCCCCATAACTCACGGGTAAACGGATGAGTATTCTCCAGATTAACTGCGCCACGATTAGCTTGCCTGATATGGCTGATTACCGCGCAGCTTTTAATAGGATAATTCTGAACAAGCTCTGCGATCTTTGAATCACAGCTTGGGTTTGGATCTTTGAAGTTACGAAAGCCTTTGCCCTCATAAAAAGTAATTCCCCAACCATCACGGTGCGGACCGGTATTGCCACCACGTTGCATGAGCCCGGTAAAACTAAAACAGATATCGGTTGGCACATTGGCGCTCATTCCGAGCAGTTCACACATGGTTTAAGAAACTCCCTTATACAACAACAGTATTAGCGCCAGGCACTAATACTGTTTAAACCTATTGGAAAAAGATTACTTTTCCATTTCCTTTTCAATCAACTGAATCACGATGTGGATGATCTTGATATGGATCTCCTGAATACGGTCAGCATAGCCAAAGTGTGGAACACGAATTTCAATATCCGCTAGTCCAGCCATTTTGCCGCCATCTTTACCTGTCAAAGCAATTGTTTTCATGCCTTTGGCTTGAGCTGCTTCAATCGCTTTAAGGATGTTGCCAGAGTTACCTGAAGTTGAAAGGCCGAATAGAACGTCGCCCTTTGAACCTACAGCTTCTACGTAACGAGAGAATACGTACTCGTAGCCAAAGTCATTACTTACACAAGATAAGTGGCTTGGGTCAGAGATCGCGATACCTGGTAAACCTGGGCGGTTTTCACGGTAACGACCAGTTAGCTCTTCAGCAAAGTGCATTGAGTCACAGTGTGAGCCACCATTACCACATGACAGTACTTTACCGCCTTGCTTAAATGAATCCGCAATCATTTTCGCTGCAGCTTCAATTTGAGCAATATTATTGTCGTCGCTCAAGAACTTGTTTAGAACATCAGCAGCTTCAGTAAGTTCGCTTTTAATCAGGTCCTGGTACATAGGTTTTTCTCTAATTTTTGTAATAGATAGTTCTGTGAACAATACAGAAATGGTTATCTACAGAGTTTACTCAAACAATTCTCACTGTCGATAGCTTGCCGATAACATTTGCCGCTTTCTTACCATTCTTCGCTCACAATTTCCGCACAGCCCGCCATTTTTAGACCTTTGACTCTACTTAGATCACTTTTTGAGCAAATAGAGGTTTTACATTTTATTAATATTTTGATTACACTTAACTGGTTAGACCTCTTACTAGTCATCGGCGAATAACCAACAATAAATCGCCGCAAAAGGAATATACATATGGACATCTTGCTCTCTATCCTTGGCTTTACCACAGTACTGGCTGTCTGCCTCTATCATCGTAGCTCGCTGCTAGTTTCAATTGCTGCGCTGACAGTGACTATGGTTGTGCTTTCTATCTTCGGTTCAGCGGGTTCACTCAGCTGGATACTGTTTATCGCTGCAATCGCGACATTAGCGGTTCCTTCAGTCCGTCAATCTCTTATCAGCAAAAAAGCGTTATCGCTGTTTAAAAAAGTGCTGCCTGCAATGTCTCAGACCGAGAAAGAAGCACTGGATGCAGGTACGGTTTGGTGGGAAGCGGAGCTGTTTAAAGGCAAGCCAAACTGGAACAAACTTCATGATATTAAGACGCCTGAGCTAAGCGCTGAAGAACAGGCTTTCCTTGATGGTCCAGTCAACGAAGTGTGTGCCATGGTTAGCGATTATCAGGTCACTCATGAACTGGCAGATTTACCACCTGAAGTGTGGCAGTACCTGAAAGACAATAAGTTCTTTGCCATGATCATCAAGAAAAAATATGGTGGCCTTGAGTTTTCTGCTTACGCACAATCCCTGGTTCTTCAGAAACTAACTGGGGTTTCTGGCGTTCTCTCTTCGACAGTCGGTGTACCGAACTCTTTAGGTCCGGGTGAACTGCTACAGCACTACGGCACAACCGATCAAAAAGATTACTACTTACCACGCCTTGCAGAAGGCAAAGAGATCCCATGTTTCGCACTGACTAGCCCTGAGGCAGGTTCTGACGCTGGCTCAATCCCTGATTTTGGTGTGGTTTGTAAAGGCGAATGGCAAGGCAAAGAAGTGTTAGGTATGCGCCTGACATGGAACAAGCGCTACATTACTCTGGCTCCTGTTGCGACAGTACTTGGTCTGGCGTTTAAACTGCGTGACCCTGATGGTTTGCTTGGTGATCAACAAGATATTGGTATCACCTGTGCGCTTATCCCGACAGATCTGGACGGGGTAGAGATTGGTAACCGTCATTTCCCACTCAATGTTCCTTTCCAGAATGGTCCGACACGCGGTCAGGATCTGTTTGTTCCACTTGATTTCATCATCGGTGGTCCGAAAATGGCAGGTCAGGGCTGGCGCATGCTAGTTGAATGTCTGTCAGTAGGTCGTGGAATTACGCTGCCTTCTAACTCAACGGGTGGCATCAAGACTGCCGCGCTTGCGACTGGTGCTTACGCTCGTATTCGTCGTCAGTTCAAACAGCCTATCGGTCATATGGAAGGCGTCGAAGAGCCATTGGCGCGCCTGGGTGGTAATGCATACGTCATGGATGCAGCGAGTAATCTGACAGTTGCTGGTATCGATCTTGGTGAGAAGCCTTCGGTTATCTCTGCCATCGTTAAGTACCACTGTACTCACCGTGGTCAACAGAGCATTATCGACGCGATGGACATCGTCGGTGGTAAAGGTATCTGTATGGGTCCTTCGAACTTCCTTGCTCGTGGTTATCAGGGAGCACCGATAGCGGTAACTGTAGAAGGTGCAAACATTCTGACTCGTTCAATGATCATCTTTGGTCAGGGTGCAATTCGTTGTCATCCATATGTTCTTGAAGAGATGAACGCTGCTTACTCTGACGCTTCAGACGCACTGGACAAGTTTGATTCTGCTCTGGCTGGTCACGTCAGCTTTACGATGAGTAATCTGGTTCGTAGCTTCTGGTTAGGTCTGACAGATGGTCGTTTCTCTGCAACTCCGGTTAAAGACTCAACCGCGCGTTACTACCAACAACTCAACCGTTACAGTGCTAACATCGCATTACTATCCGATATTTCAATGGCGGTACTTGGCGGTTCTCTGAAACGTAAAGAACGTCTGTCTGCTCGTCTGGGTGACATCCTTAGTCAGCTTTACCTGAGCTCTGCAACATTAAAACGTTATGAAAGTGATGGTCGTATTGCCGATGATCTACCGCTGGTTCACTGGGGTCTGCAAGATAGCCTCAAACAGACTGAAGTAGCGATTGATGAGTTCTTAGCAAACTTCCCGAACA
The DNA here is from genome assembly GCF_000189255.1 of Vibrio brasiliensis LMG 20546. Classification (GTDB taxonomy): domain Bacteria; phylum Pseudomonadota; class Gammaproteobacteria; order Enterobacterales; family Vibrionaceae; genus Vibrio; species Vibrio brasiliensis. Next base: position 18,462 of record NZ_AEVS01000115.1, read on the forward strand.
AGTTTATTGGTAAAGCACTACGTCTGCTTATCATGCCATTTGGTCGCGTACGTAAAGCACCAAATGACAAGCTGGATAGCAAAGTCGCGCAAATTCTGCAGACACCAAGCGAAACTCGTTCACGCATTGGTCGTAACCAATACTTCGTTGCGAGTGAAAACAACGCGGTTGGTCGTATTGAGCAAGCGCTAGAAATTATTCTCGAAGCTGAACCTCTGTTCGACAAGATCTGTAAACAACTTGGTCAACGTCGTCCGTTCCTTCGCCTTGATGAAGTGGGTAAATTAGGTCTGGAGAAAGGCATCATTGATAACGATGAAGCGAAGCTGCTAACAGAAGCTGAGCAGCACCGTCTATACGTTATTAATGTCGATGACTTCAGCCCTGAGGAACTGGCTGCAAAGCCAATGCCGCAACTTTCTCCACAGATGGATGAAGTGGCGTAACTTATCTCATAAATAGCAAAAGGGCTGCCGAGGCAGCCCTTTTTATTTCTCTCTAAGCGGCAAGTGTTGCCACCAGCCCCTAACTTGCTGTTACTTCTTCGGCATATCCAATTGCATCTCTGGCAGAGCTTGTCTGCTCGCTTTTAGTTTGCGCATTACAAACCAGACAGCAAGACCCAAAATCAAGACCACTACGTTACCGACACCTATCAAAATCATAGTGCGGGTTCGTTTCGCTTCACGCATTTCCTGTAACTGGATCTCTTCCATAAGCTTTTGCTGCTTGAGACGCTCTTCTTCCTGTAAGCGGCGGGTTTCAGCAATATCGACCTCATCCACAACGCTATATGTGTGAACACTAACAGGAAAGATTAGCGGACGCTCTGAGCCCATTTCAGTCGCAAACGCCTTACCATGCCATTCATAAAGACCAAGGTCTGCACTGTATGGAATTTCAAGTGTTAGCTTATTACTCTCTTTGTCCGCACTGCCCTGCACTGTAGTCACTGCTTTGTTGGGAGCCGTATGTTCAATATGACCAGCAATAGAGCCTGGCTGAATCATTCCCTGCTCGCCAGCAAAAACAATTTTGTTAGGGCTCATCTCATCACGAGACTGTATAAAGGTGGCCTGCAGAGGTGACGGATAGACCAGAACTTCTTGTTCCTGAGCGCGAAGGAAAACACCATTACCGGAAGTTATCCTGACGCGGTACTTACCCGGTTCACTGGTGATAGGCAGAGCAACTGTGAAGATCCCATCACCGGCAACTTCATCGAGACCTTTGCCATCATCAGCGAACTCGCCAATCACTTCAGGCAGCGGGCGCGCTTCCTTAATTAAGTCTTCTTCGTTTTCAACATACTTAGTGAAAGTGACTTTTAGCTTAACGCGGTCGAGAAAGTCCCTGAGTACCAGCGGCTGATCATCTGACGTCAGGCGGGCATTAAATTTAAGCGATTCACCATTATAAAGTCGGTTAGGCAGAGTATCTGTTGATAACTCCAGATGAGAAATGAGTTTGATTTTGTTCTTAGGCGTCACTTTACCGATCGCCTGCCAAGGACCAGGCATCGGGTTGTCGATAGAGACAATGTCCATCGAAGACTCTTGATACCAGCGGACGTTATCCGGACTACGCCAAGCATAATATTTTTTGCCATCCGGTCTGACTAACACAACGGGTTGAGAACTTTGAGCCCGATAGATAACAAAAGTGATCTGTTTGATCGAAGGGTCAACCCTAAAGCGGTTGTCCAACAGCGACATTGAGGATCCTTCGGCTGTATAGCCTAACGAACTAAACAAAAAACCTAAAATGGCAATCCAGAACCTCAACATCCTTTCTCCTACTGACGCCAGAGACAGCTACCGCTCTTCTCTACTATGTCTAATCTACTTTGGTGGGCTTCTAATTCATCGGCTGTTGCACGCAAAACCTTTAGCGATTTTCGCCCACTTGCCACACGTTTTATCGCTTCGCCCCCATCTTCACTGGAGTTACCAGCATTAAACTGCAACGAAGTCTGGCCACCTGTCATTAACAGGTAGACATCAGCCAGGATCTCAGCATCGAGCAATGCCCCGTGGAGAGTACGGTGAGAGTTATCTATTCCGTAACGGTCACAGAGAATATCAAGGTTGTTTCGCTTGCCCGGGAAGATTTTCTTCGCCATGGCCAGCGTATCAGTCACTTTACAGTAGTCGACGGTTTTACCGATGCTTGGGTCAAGCATGCCAAACTCGTGATCCATAAAGCCGACGTCGAAGGGTGCGTTGTGTGCTACCAGCTCAGCGCCTTTGATGAACTCGAGGAACTCAGCATGCACATCACGATAGTCAGGTTTGTCGACCAGAAACTCATCAGTAATACCGTGAACTTCTACCGCATCAGGCTGAATCTCACGATCTGGCTTGATGTAAACGTGGAAATGACGCCCGGTTAGTTTACGGTTGATGATCTCTACAGCACCGATTTCAATGATTCGGTGGTCTTGGTAGTGAGGTCCGCCCTCACGGTTCATACCTGTGGTTTCGGTATCGAGAACCACAATACGATGTTGATTAGAATTGTTGCTGGTATTCATAACAATATGTGTGTCAGACTATGCCAATAATGTGCTTAACCCAATAGTATCAAATCATGACGAAACAGGTGGAAATTTTCACTGATGGTTCTTGTTTAGGTAATCCAGGTCCTGGTGGTTACGGCGTTGTTCTACGCTATAAACAGACTGAGAAAACGCTCGCTAAAGGCTACACACTCACCACCAACAACCGTATGGAAATGCTGGCAACCATCGTTGCTCTTAAAGCGTTAAAAGAGCCATGTGACGTTATTCTGACCACAGATAGCCAGTACGTGCGTCAGGGTATTACCCAGTGGATTCACAACTGGAAAAAGCGTGGCTGGAAAACAGCGGATAAAAAACCTGTAAAGAACGCCGATCTATGGCAAGCACTTGATGCGGAAACACAACGCCACCAAGTCGACTGGCGCTGGGTTAAGGGCCACGCAGGACACCGAGAAAACGAAATGTGTGATGAACTCGCACGCGCCGCCGCAGAAAACCCGACCGAAGAAGATACCGGGTATATTCCTAGCTAATTGGAACTGCTACGCCGATTCGAAACCTTGTAATTGACGCCCAATGGCGTCAATTTTCGTTTTAGTTTCCAGTGAGGCTTGATCGGTTTAAGCGGATAAGTTCGTTTTCTCGCCACAATAAAGTAGAGACTACCTACTGGCGAAGCCCAATCACCCAAACTGTTCTCTAGCCAAGTCCACATGGTGCGATATTTTTGCATCGGAAACAGCGCATAGCTGTCACACTCCAAAACCTGATAGTTGAGCAGCCCCAACCAGTCTTTGACTCGGTTAGGCGTAAACATCCTGCCACTCCAGGGAAGGTTATTTCGTCGCCAGGGCATTAAGCTCGCCAACCCAGTGAAGCTGATGGGATTGAAGCCAGTAATGATCAGATATCCATCGTCAATCATTACGCGGTCAACTTCACGTAACATTCGATGAGGGTCATTACAGTAGTCAAGCTGATGAGCCATCAAAACCGCATCAAAGCTTTTCTCTAAAAAGGGCAAATCGTAACCATCTGCAATAACATTGTGCAAAGGGTTCTGGATATCTAGGTGAACTTGATGTTGAATATTACAGTTGAAGCTGGTTAACTCACAGCTCAACCCGCCCAGCTTAAGTAGGTGATATCCGAATAGTTTTGGGCACCATTCGTCAATGCGGGTTTGAATTGAATCACTGACCCACTGGCCATTTTTTAGCTGAGACCATGAATGAGGCTTTTCAAGCTTTTTGCTGCTACGTGCTGGCTTCATATATAACCTGCTTCACTCTTGGTAACTGGAGACACAACCATGTTGAATATCAAAAGCATACCTGCATTTAATGATAATTACATCTGGCTGATTCAAAATAGCGATCGTCGTTGTGCTGTCGTTGATCCGGGTGATGCGGCTCCGGTGCTCGCGTATTTGAACGAACACAATCTGAGTTTAGAGGCGATTCTGATCACTCACCACCATAATGACCATATTGGTGGTGTACCAGAACTGGTAAGACAGTTCCCGCAGGTAGACGTGGTAGGCCCGGCAAATGAGCCTGTACCCACTCTCACGCACGCTGTTGAAGCCGGTGATCAGATTGAACTGTTTGATGAAGTCTTCTTTGTTTTGGGTTTAGAGGGGCATACCAGTGGACATATTGGCTATGTTGGTGATGGTAAGCTGTTCTGCGGTGATGTCCTGTTCTCAGCAGGCTGTGGTCGCGTGTTCGAAGGCACTATGGAACAAATGCACACCTCGCTCAGCAAACTGGCCGCTCTGCCAGAAGAGACAGAGGTTTACTGCGCTCATGAATATACCACCAGCAATGTCGCTTTTGCGTTAGCGGTTGAGCCAGATAACAGCCAACTACAACAATATCGCGACGAAGTTAACCGTCTTAGAGCTCAGAACCAACCTACTCTGCCAACCACAATTCGTCGTGAGAAATGGATTAACCCGTTTCTGCGTACTGACCAGCCAAGTGTCATCCGTTCAGTGGCGAATCGAACGTCACAAACTGATCCATTAGCGATTTTTACTGCATTACGTGAGTGGAAGAACGAATTTTAACGATTTGCTGCTTGTCACCCACTGAGGGAGGCAAGTATTATCAGCAGCCAAATAGAAAAAGGGCTGTGCAATGCGAGTTAAACACAGCTGGGTATTAGCGTTACTTTTGACAGGTTGTCAGCTTACCCAGCCGACCGATTCTGGAGAAGCCGTTGCTCCGGAAACAAACAATCCAACCACTAAACAGACTGAGCCAGTTGCTCAGCCGGAAAAGCCGGTAGTCAAAGTAGAGCCTGTGGTCACACCGCAAACTCAACAAGATGTCTGGCAGCGTATCGCTATGCAGCTCGATATGCCGATCCCAGACCATCAATTGGTCGACTATTACCGCACCTGGTATCTAAAACACCCGAATCATCTCAAAACCGTATCAAAGCGTGCTGAACCTTTCCTATATCTGATCACAGATAAAATTGAGCAACGTGGTCTGCCACTAGAGCTAGCACTCCTGCCAGTCGTCGAAAGTTCGTTCGACGCATTCGCCTACTCTCATGGTAGTGCCGCAGGTTTATGGCAATTCGTGCCTGGTACCGGGGAGATGTACGGTCTGAAGCAAAACTTCTGGTACGACGGTCGTCGCGATGTTCCTGCAGCAACTGATGCAGCACTTGATTACCTCACTTACCTTAACAAACGCTTCGATGGTGACTGGACGCACGCAATCGCCGCGTACAACAGCGGTGGTGGTCGTGTTTCAAGCGCAATCCGCAAGAACAAAAAACTGGGTAAGCCGATTGATTTCTTCTCGTTAGACTTGCCAAAAGAGACCAGTGGTTATGTGCCAAAGCTTCTTGCTCTGGCTGACATTGTCGCCAACCAAGAAAAGTACGGTCTCGACATTCCATCAATCAGCAACCAACAGGTTGTCGAACTGGTGAACCCTAAAGAGCAACTCGACCTTGCTATCGCAGCCAATTACGCAGGTATCAGTGTCAAACAGCTGCAAAGCCTGAACCCAGCATACAACCAATGGGCTACGGCACCGGATGGTCCTCACCAATTACTTCTGCCAGTAGAGAATGTCGCTCAGTTTAACAACGCGGCGAGCCAGAACCGTGGCAAAGGTATGAAGGTTGTACGCTACAAGGTTAAATCTGGTGACAGCCTGAGTGTGCTGGCACAGAAATACAACACCACAGCAAAAGTGATTCGCACGGCGAACAATCTGAACGGTAACAACATCCGTGTCGGCCAACACTTGATGATCCCGACCTCTACCCGCGATGACAAAGCCTATGCCCTTAGCGCATCAAACCGCTTAGCAAAAACTCAGGCTAAGACTCGTGGTCAATACAAACTGACTCACACTGTACGCTCTGGTGATAGTCTGTGGTCAATTGCTCGTGCCAACAAAGTCTCGCACCAGTCTCTTGCAAAATGGAATGGCATGGGACCACGCGACACACTGCGTGTTGGCCAGAAGCTAGTGATTTGGAAAAACAGTTCAGATGGCGCCATCATTCGAACTGTCTTCTATAACGTACGTTCTGGTGACACTATCAGTGGTATTGCCAGCAAGTTTAAAGTTAAGTCCAATGACATCGTCAAATGGAACGACCTCAGCAAACAGAAGTACCTCAAGCCAGGTCAGAAGCTGAAACTATACGTTGATGTAACTAAGGTAAGTGTATGAACCCGTCAAGTAACCCTTTGATTATGCTAGTCGATATTTTCCGTTCGCCTAGCGCTTGTTTTCTGGCTCTCTACCAACGCGGAGCATGGGGCTGGCAACCATACATCTTCTTGATTCTCTCTCCATTTCTATTTTGGGGCGCTTACTTTGATATGGTCAACTTTGAGTGGTTAAGAGAAGTTCTTGCCTCTCAATTGGCTGTCACTAATCCAAAACAGCTTGAGTTGCTTGATGCAAATACTTTGATGGCGAGTGAAATCATCAGCGATATTGCAGGCCGCACACTAACCATTCTAATGCTGGCGTTTTGGTTCAATCTGGCGACTAAGCCGAGTCAACATCAACACGGCTTTTGGAAGTGGTTTGCAGCCAGTGCTGTGATTACCTTCCCAGCAATTATTGGTGATCTGGCAAGTTATGTAAGTGTGTTGCTAAAGCACGGTCAGGTGCTAGTGTATGCCGCAGATCTGAATAGCCTTAATGGTTTACTGAAACTGCCACTGACCAATCCTTGGTCTCAGTTTGCCAGCTCATTCCCGCTTCTACTACCATGGTACATTGCTTTAGGCTATGCCGCGGTAGGTACCTGGACTGAGTTTGAACGTGGTCAGGCACTGGCGATTTCAGCGCTACCATGGTTGGCTTACTACCTTATCTGGGCGCTGTACATTGTGATTTTTTAATCACACCCTGCTATAAGTGAAAAGTCACTAAAATTGGATTATGGTCAGAGGCGTCAGAGATTGGCGCCTCTGCTTTTTCTAGCTTCAGACCGCGATAAAAAACATGGTCCAGAGGTAAACCAGTAATAAATTGGGTTCGATTATCACTGGTATAATTGACCTCTTTCAGCCCCACCGCGCTAAGTGATTCTGACATCACCTTAAGTCGCTGCTCACTCCAACTATTGAAGTCTCCGGCAACAATAACCGGTCCCTGATGCTGACTTAATTCATCAACCAACACCTTCAGTTGACGATGGTATTCCTCCGTGCCATAAGTAAAGTTGACCGCATGGATATTGACCACAGCCAATTGCTGACCGTTGGATAATGGGTAGAGAGCATAGAGTGCTGATTTAGGCAGACGAAGCCAGGGTTCCAGTTCAGTGTAGGCGCAAGCTTTAGATGGTGAATCAAGAGACAGGTTCAATACCCCTGCTGTGGTGTCAAATGCCTTAAACGCATCAACCTGACTGCCGAACCACTGCCCCTTGCTGATCCACTCTTTAAGCTGCGGCGTCATACTGGCTTCCTGCAGTAACACCAACTGCTTGCCCTGCGCATACTGATCTAAGCGGCTGCGCCAGGTATCGCGATTCTGCTTATAAATATTCCACACTAATAGGTTAATTCGATTGTCTTCATCAAGCACCGCCGCTTGCTCGTTGTTATAGCACTGAAGGGAGAGCTGTTCTTCCCCGCTGTTGTATGAGGAGATTTGTGCCTGTTGTGGAAGGCTGAAAACTGTCTGGTAACCGGCAAATACAACGCCAGCAATTAGCAAAGGAAGAGCAAGTAATCGAATTTTTTTCATTTCCACCTATCCAAAAATTAAAAAAGAGCCATGCGGCTCTTTTTTCAAACTGTGTCTTAAATGGCGTCTTCGTCTTCTTCGCCAGTTCGAATTCGAACGATACGCTCTACATCTGTGATAAAGATTTTACCGTCGCCGATCTTACCTGTCTGAGCGGTTTCGATAATGGTATCTACACACTGATCTGCCACATCGTCAGTCACGACAATCTCAAGCTTCACCTTAGGTAGAAAGTCAACCATGTACTCTGCACCACGGTATAGCTCAGTGTGTCCTTTTTGACGACCAAACCCTTTCACTTCTGATACCGTCATGCCGGTAATACCAACTTCTGCCAACGCTTCACGAACGTCATCTAATTTGAACGGCTTAATGATGGCTTCAATCTTTTTCATGTTCATCCCTTAAACTATTGTTACTAGCGCCATTATCCCACGATAGTCAGGTAATAAAAAGCCCGAGCGATTAATGCTCGGGCTGAATTCTCATTGCAGAGTTACTTTAAGCTTGCGTAGTACGCTGCAAGGTTAGCGACATCTGCATCACTGAGTGCAGCAGCCTGCGCTTGCATTACTGCGGCTAAACCACCGTTGCGCTCTTTGTTTTTGTAAGCGTTAAGTGATGACACAATGTACTGTTCATTCTGACCTTTAAGGTTTGGATAGCCTGGGATGGTTGCAATACCATCTGCACCATGACATGCAGCACACACTGCTGCTTTCGCTTGTCCTGCTGCTACATCACCAGCAGCCAGTACCTGACCGCTTAGAAGACCCATTCCAATTACCAATCCAATAGCGATTTTCTTCATTGCTCTTCCTTATAATTCCATATTAGTTGTGCGTTATTATGTATACAATTTTACATAAACAACAATGGCTTGTCCCAGATGAGTTCACAATCCTGACCTGCAAAATGACGATCAATAAATAAATCACCAACCGCTACCACTTGCTGATCACAGATTAATATAGGTGTTCTACGTCTTAACCAGCTTGGAATATCATATTCTTGGAATAATTTTTTCAGCTTCCTGCTATGCCCACGCCCAACTGGATGAGCGGTAAGCCCCTGTGGCTCAAAAATAACCTCTAACTTTCCGTTACTTAACGCCTGTTTAGATAACTGTCCATTGGCTGCACTACGCAAAGATAAGCTGCCGAGTGAGTCGGGTAACTGACAGGTCTGTTCTAACTCGATAGCCTGCTTCCAATTTGCCAGCGACTGCCACTGTTTAACCAAATAGAGTCGCCCGGCATAACGTCGAACCTGTCCATCAATGATAACCAACTGCGGGTTAGCATCCTGTTGAGCACAAGCAACTTGAGGCCAGATCAGCTTAAGTTGCTCTCGCGATGGCATACGAACATCCTGACCCGCTAACCACATCCGTATTAATCGGCTGCGTACCGCATCGCTATAAGTGGCAAGCTTAGTGATATCCAGACTACCATCACTGCAGTGTACGCTTGTGAATTTATCAGCCAATAATTCATCCAGTAGCGCCTCTTGTTCTGCACACAACTCCGCAGTGCGCTGCACCGACTGGTAAATCTGCGGCCAACGTTCGATCAATGGCGGAGAGATGGTATGGCGAATAAAGTTTCGGTCAAAGCGTTGGTCAAGGTTGCTCTCATCTTCAACCCAGCTCAGTTGATGTTGCCGTGCATACTCTTCGATCTGCTGACGCGTTGAGGTTAATAAAGGTCTGACAATTAAACTGGAAGCAAATGGCATTGCGTGTGCCATGGCAGATAAGCCTTTTGGCCCGCTACCACGCTTGAGCGCAAGTAAAAATGTCTCGAGTTGATCATCACAGTGCTGGCCGGTAAGCAGTAAATCATCGTCATTGAGATGACGGGCGATCGCTTGGTATCTGGCCTCTCGGGCACTCTCTTCCAGACTACGTCCTTTACTATCTAACTGCACTCGCTCAATCACTAAAGGGACACCGAGCGAGTCACACCAATGCTGGCACTGCATTGCCCACTGGTCTGCATTGGCACTTAAACCATGATGAACATGAATGGCTAAACACTCTAGCTGTCTGTTGTGACAGTACTCAGCCATCAGCTCAAGCATCACCCTTGAATCCAATCCACCACTCAGCCCAAGCACCAATCTTTTTTGGGCTTGAGAGTAACGTTCAATGACATCAGCAAAGGTGGATTTCAGGCTCATAATCGTAAGCAATCAAAGGAAGAAAACGTTAGTTTATCACCGGAAACAAAAAAGGCTGAACCTAAGTTCAGCCTTTTCGAGTAATCAGTCGTGATTAGCAGTAACCGTAGCTCATCAGACGCTGGTAACGACGCTCTAGTAGCGTGTCGTTGTCAAACTGTCCTAGCTCTTCAAGCTGACGAACTAGTGTGTCTTTCATGTTCTGCGCCATTTGTAGGTGATCACGGTGCGCACCACCTAGTGGCTCTTCGATGATTTCATCGATTAGCTCAAGTTCTTTCAGGCGAGGTGCAATCAGACCCATAGCTTCAGCGGCTTGTGGGGCTTTATCAGAATCACGCCATAGGATTGAAGCACAACCTTCTGGAGAGATTACTGAGTAAGTCGAGTACTGAAGCATGTTTACGTAGTCACCAACACCGATAGCTAGTGCACCACCTGAACCGCCCTCACCGACAACGTTACAGATAACCGGCACTTTCAGGCCAGCCATCACTTTCAGGTTAGTTGCGATAGCTTCAGATTGACCGCGCTCTTCAGCACCAACACCTGGGTATGCACCCGCAGTATCGATGAAAGTAATGATAGGCATGTTAAAACGCTCTGCCGTCTGCATCAGACGTAGCGCTTTACGGTAACCTTCTGGCTTTGGCATACCGAAGTTACGTTTTACTTTCTCTTTTGTCTCACGACCTTTTTGATGACCGATGATCATCACTGGACGACCATTCAGACGCGCCATACCACCAACAATCGCTTTATCATCTGCGTAGTGGCGATCACCAGCAAGTTCATCGAACTCAGTAAATACGTGCTCAATGTAATCAAGCGTGTAAGGACGCTGTGGGTGACGAGCAAGCTGGGCAGTTTCCCAAGCACCAAGATCGCTGAATGTCTTCTTCTTAAGCTCCAGGCTCTTTTTCTCTAGCTGTTCGATCTCTTTTTCAAGATCAACACCAGACTCACCACCGTGACGTGATACATCACGAAGTGCTTCAATTTTTGCTTCTAGCTCTGCGATTGGCTTTTCAAATTCTAAAAAGTTCAGGCTCATCTATAGATCCTTTATTATTCGGCAACCATGTGCCGAACTTAGTTAAATTCGAGTTCTACCTGGCCTTTCCCAAGTAGTTGTTTTAAATCATCTAATAATGCGTCACTTGGCGTAACTCGCCATTCTGTACCCAACGTCAAACGCGCTCGCGCATCAGAGCGTTGGTAGTATACATGGACAGGAACGCTCCCCGCCCGATGAGGCTCTAGTATTTGACTAAATCGCTCAAAAAATCGGTCATTTATTTGAGATTCATCGATCGAAACCGATAGGCCTCGTGCATATTTTTCACGAGCGGTCCCGAGATCCATAACCTCGCGCGCGGACATTTTAAGACCACCATTGAAATCATCAAAGCTGACCTGTCCAGAAACAACCAAAATTTTATCTTTTTCTAACAATTCTGCGTATCTATCAAGCGCATCAGAGAACAGCATGACCTCCATTCGGCCACTCCGGTCATCTAATGTCATAAGACCGATTCGCGTACCACGCTTAGTGGTCATCACTCGCGCAGCAATAACCAGACCGGCAATGGTCACACTCTGGTCACGTCTTGTTGGTGTTGCGTCTTTTAGTCGACAACTGGTGTACTTACCAAGTTCCTTAATGTAGGCATTAATTGGGTGACCAGTTAAATAAAGGCCGAGTGTGTCACGCTCTCCCTCTAACCAGACTTTCTCTGGCCAAGGCTCAACCTTAGTATATTTGTGCTCAACTTCTTCAGGCGCTTCAGTCAGTACCCCAAACAGATCGCTTTGACCAAATGCTTCCGCCTGATGGTGTTGGCTAGCCGCTTTTACAGCATCGGCTAACGAAGCCATCATCGCTGCACGGTGTGGGCCAAGGCGGTCAAGAGCACCAGCATAAATAAGTTTTTCGATAACACGCTTATTGACCTTCTTCAGGTCGATTCGCGCACAGAAGTCAAACAGGTCTTTGAAGTAGCCGCCTTTATTACGCGCTTCAAGAATCGCTTCAATCGGGCCTTCACCAACCCCTTTAATTGCACCAATGCCGTAAACAATCGCACCTGTTTCATCGACATTAAAGCGATACAGGCCTGCGTTAATATCTGGTGGCAGCACTTTCAGCTTCATGCGGAAACACTCATCGACAAGGCCAACGACCTTCTCAGTGTTATCCATATCCGCTGTCATTACCGCAGCCATAAACTCCGCTGGGTAGTGCGTTTTTAACCAAAGGGTCTGGTAGGAAACCAGCGCGTAAGCAGCCGAGTGAGATTTGTTAAAGCCGTAACCCGCGAACTTCTCCACCAGGTCGAAGATCTTCATCGCCAGTTCGCCATCTACACCGTTCTTTTCAGCACCCTCTTTGAAGGTACCACGCTGCTTGGCCATCTCTTCTGGCTTCTTCTTACCCATCGCACGACGCAGCATGTCCGCACCACCCAAGGTGTAACCTGCCAGAATCTGAGCGATCTGCATTACCTGTTCCTGATACAGGATGATACCGTAGGTCGGATCTAGGGTCTCTTTAAGAGATTCGTGCTGCCATGTTTCATCCGGGTATGAGATTGCTTCCCGACCATGCTTACGGTCGATAAAGTTATCTACCATCCCTGATTGCAGCGGCCCCGGACGGAAAAGGGCTACCAGTGCGATGATATCTTCAAAACAGTCTGGCTGCAGACGTTTGATCAGCTCTTTCATACCACGGGATTCGAGCTGGAATACCGCTGTCGTTTCTGAGTTTTGCAGTAAGTTGAACGATGCCAGATCGTCTAATGGAATCGATTCGATCGCGACTGGCGCTTTACCTTCTCGTTCCAGACGTGGGTTAATCAACCCTAGCGCCCAGTCGATGATGGTCAGTGTTCGTAGGCCCAAGAAGTCGAACTTAACCAGACCCGCTGTTTCTACGTCGTTCTTATCAAACTGAGTAACAGGGAAATGACCTTCCGCATCGGCATAGATCGGCGCAAAGTCAGTGATGGTGGTTGGAGAAATTACCACGCCACCAGCGTGTTTACCTGCGTTTCGTGTACACCCTTCCAGAATGCGACACATGTCGATCAGTTCTTTAATCTCTTCGTCGTTTTCGTACAACTCAGGTAACGCAGGTTCAGCTTTAAATGCTTTCTCAAGCGTCATACCCGGATCTGGCGGGACCAGCTTAGAGATACGGTCCACAAAGCCAAAGCCATGACCAAGTACACGGCCGACATCGCGGATTACCGCTTTTGCCGCCATAGTACCAAAGGTAATGATCTGAGATACCGCATCGCGACCATACATTTCAGCTACGTGATCAATAACCTGATCACGTTTATCCATACAGAAGTCGACATCGAAATCGGGCATCGAGACACGTTCAGGGTTGAGGAATCGCTCGAAAAGCAGGTCATACTCAAGTGGGTCAAGGTCGGTGATCTTCAAAGCATAAGCAACCAGAGAACCCGCACCAGAACCACGTCCCGGACCAACCGGAATGTCGTTATCTTTAGACCACTGGATGAACTCCATTACGATCAAGAAGTAACCCGGGAAACCCATGTTGTTGATTACTTCCAGTTCGACTTTAAGACGCTCATCGTATTCTGGGCGGCGTTCTTCTCGAACTTTAGGATCTGGGAATAGGAACTCTAGACGCTCTTCCAGTCCCTCTTCTGACTTCATGACCAGAAATTCGGTCTCTTCCATGCCTTCTGTCGGGAACGCTGGAAGGAAGTACTCACCAAGACGAACAGTGACGTTACAACGCTTAGCAATCTCAACACTGTTTTCCAGCGCTTCCGGGATGTCTGAGAACAGTTCACACATCTCCTCTTCGCTACGCAGATATTGCTGAGCACTGTAGTTTTTAGGTCGGCGCGGATCTTCCAGAGTGTAACCATCATGGATTGCAACGCGGATCTCGTGAGCGTCGAACAGTGATTCATCGAGAATAACCACATCGTTGGTCGCCACGACCGGCAATTCGGCTTGCTCTGCTAACTCCAGAGCAAAGTGGAGGTAACTCTCTTCATCAGCTCGGCCAGTACGAGTCAGCTCAAGGTAAAAACGATCAGGGAAATGAGTCTGATAAAACTCAACACAATCAGAAACCACTTTGTGGTTGCCCTTTAATAACGCCTTACCGATTTCACCACTCTTACCGCCGGAAAGAAGAATCACACCTTCGGACAGTTCAACCAGCCACTCTTTATCAATAACCGGTTGGTGTTGAACATGACCACGCAGATAAGCTTTCGAAATAAGCAGTGTCAGGTTCTTATAACCAGTATTGTCAGCCGCCAGAACGGTCAGTTTGGTCAGTTCATCGCCAAACTCCGCAGACTGCATTAAAAAGTCTGCGCCTATGATAGGTTTCACACCACATCCATGCGCGGTGCCGTAAAACTTCACTAAGCCACACAGGTTAGTAAAGTCCGTCAAAGCAACAGCAGGCATGCCCATTTCAGCCACTTTCTTAACCAGTGGCGGCACTTTTGACAAGCCGTCAACCATGGAGAAGTCACTATGAACTCGAAGGTGGATAAACTTTGGGTCTGACATGAATATCGTCCGGAAAGATAACTAAATTTGGTACAGAATTGGGGTATTTTAAGTGAAAAACGTCGACTTATATACCCCTTAACAGGGCTTTCTACTCTAGGCCAAGCGCACGCTTAACTGGCTTAAAGCTCTTACGATGTTGTTCAATCACACCGTGTTGCTCAATGGCCTCAAAATGAGCCTTGGTCGGGTAACCTTTATGCTTGGCAAAGCCAAACTGTGGATGAAGTTTATCTAACTCTTCCATCTCTTGGTCACGAACCACTTTAGCAATGATCGAAGCGGCACTGATTTCTGCGACGCGTAAATCACCTTTAACTACGGCTTGAGAATCCATCGGCAGCTCAGGGCAGCGGTTACCATCGATAAGCGCCAGATCTGGCTGAACCCCAAGCCCGGCAATTGCGCGCTGCATGGCAACCATGGTCGCTTGCAAAATATTCAACTGATCAATTTCTTCAGGCGAGCAGCGCCCGACTGACCATGCCAGCGCCTTCTCTTTAATCTCAGGTAGTAAAGCGAGACGCTTTTTCTCAGACAATTTTTTCGAATCGTTCAAACCTTCGATCGGGTTGTTTGGATCAAGAATAACAGCGGCTGTCACCACATCACCAACCAGTGGTCCACGCCCTACTTCGTCTACACCTGCAACTAACTGATAGCCTGTAGGATATTCAAACGGCGCAAGTTCTTTCATCTGTTTAGTCATTATCTTTTTCTCTGCCAATCAGTTTAAGTACCGCTTGAGCGGCCTGGTTGTCGGCATCTTTACGAATCCACTGATGCATTTCAGTGAATTTTTCAATCATCTCGTCGCCACCATTGTCTATTAGGCGGTTGACTTCGTTAGCAAGATTGTCAGGCGTACATTCTTCTAGCAGGTACTCTTTCACCAACTCTTGATCGGCCAGGATGTTAGGCAATGAAACATACTTGGTTTTCACTAAGCGGCGAGCGATAAACGCGGTAATGGCATTAACACGATAGCCGACTACCATTGGGCGTTTAAGCAGCATACATTCCAGAGCAACCGTCCCTGACGCCAGCATCACAGTGTCTGCCGCTGTAATGACGTTTTTAGCGGTGTCGTTAACCAGTTTAAAGTCGAGTTCTGGTGCAATCTCATGCCATGCCTGTTCAAATTGTTCACGACGCTTTTCGTTAACCAGCGCAACAACAAAGCCTAAATCAGGGTGCTGTTTATGAAGCAACTGACACGCTTTGATAAAAGGCTCTGCGAGCATTTTCAGTTCACTACCACGGCTACCTGGTAAGACTGCTAACCACTGTTTATCTTTCTCCAAGCCAAGCAGTTCTCTGGCAGGAGCTTTCTCTGACACCATAGGAATCGCGTCAGCAAGTGTGTGACCAATAAACTCACAAGGTACATTAAATTTATCGTAAAACGCTTTTTCAAATGGTAGGAATGCCAAAACCAGATTGGTTGCCGCTTCAATTTTGAAAATACGTTTTTGGCGCCATGCCCATACTGATGGGCTGACATAATGGACGGTCTTAATCCCAGCCTGCTTTAAATCAAGCTCTAGTCGCAGGTTAAAGTCCGGAGCATCAATTCCGACAAACACGTCAGGTGGGTTTTCAGTAAAGAACTTAACCAACTCAGCTTTGACTTTCAGTAATCGTGGCAGGCGACCGAGAACTTCGACTAAGCCCATCACTGCCAGCTCTTCCATATCAAACAAGGATTGGCAGCCCTGAGCGATCATTTTTGGTCCACCGATACCGACAAACTCAGCATTTGGGTACTGAGCTTTTATCGCACGGATAAAGCCTTCACCGAGCGTATCTCCTGACAATTCGCCGGCGACGATTCCAATTCGTAATGGTTTTTCCATTGCTGAATAACCTATCTGATTGATTGCTATAAAACGCAAAAAAGACCGCAGCCATATGACCACGATCTTTTACAATTCACGCGAACGATGGGTTAGCGAATAACGCCACGCTCAGAAGTTTCCACAAACTCAACAAAGTGTTTGATCGATGGCCAGTCTTTCGCCATCTCTTCAAGAACAACTTTCGCTTCAGCCTGAGTCTTGCCTGCACGGTAAAACTCTTTGTAAGCATTACGTAGTGCACGCAATTCTGCTTTTTCAAAGCCATTACGCTGCAGACCTACAAGGTTCAGACCAAATGGTGTCGCGTGGTTACCTTGAGCAAGAACGTATGGTGGTACATCTTTCACTACCGCCGAACAACCACCAATGTAACTGTAGGCACCCACTTTACAGAATGGGTGAATCGCAGAAAGAGCCATAACACCCGCGTAATCTTCAACCGTTACGTGGCCGCCCAGAATAGCGTTGTTACCAACGTGTGTATGATTACCAACGATAACATCATGAGCGATGTGCGCATTAACACACAGTAGGTTGTCATTACCAATAACAGTTGTTGCTTTGTCTTGCGTCGTGCCTCGGTGGATCTGTACCGCTTCACGAATGACATTACGATCGCCGATCACAACAGTCGTCGCTTCACCACCATACTTCTTGTCTTGGTTCTCTTCACCAATAACAGCGTGTGGGAAAATGCGATTCTCTTTACCAATTGTGGTGTGACCTTTGATTACAACGTGTGACATCACTTCAGTGCCTTCACCAATTTCAATGTTGCCAGAGATATAGGTGAATGGACCAACAGTAACATTGGCTGCAATCTTAACGTCTCCTTCAATTACTGCTGAAGGATGAATTTGAGCCGTTTCATGAATCATATTAAAACTCTCGACGAGCACATTTTAGCTCTGCAGAACAGACAACTTCACCGTCAACTTTCGCTGTACCTTTGAAGGCAGCAATGCCACGGCGCTCTTTAATAAATTCTACTTCGATCACTAGTTGGTCACCTGGAACAACTGGTTTACGGAATTTTGCGCCATCAACGCTAGCGAAGTAGTAAAGTTCGTTTTCCGAAGGAGCACCAAACGATTTGAATGCTAGCAGACCTGTTGCCTGAGCCATAGCTTCAAGAATAAGTACACCCGGGAATACAGGTAGTTGAGGGAAATGACCTGTAAACTGAGGTTCATTCACTGAAACGTTTTTAATCGCAGTAAGGTATTTCTCTTCTTGAAAGTCGATAACACGATCAATCAGCAAAAATGGGTAGCGATGAGGTAGCAATTCCTGAATTTCAGTGATGTTCATCGTTTTGTTTTCAGTAGTCAAAGTCATATTCCTATGTTGAATGCTAATTTCTATCTGACAGGCATTATAGATGAAAAAGACCCGCAATACGCGAGCCTTTTTTATTTCATCTAGAACTAGGCGTCTTCTTTGTTCTCTAGCTGTTTTTCTACAGCTTTCAGGCGCTTGTTCATCTCATCAATACGATGAACACGAGCCGCAGTCTTACGCCACTCTTTATTTGGTTGTAGCGGAATACCTGAAGAGTACATACCTTTTTCATCAATACCGCGCATCACCATACCCATACCGGTAATGGTTACGCCATCAGCGATTTCGATGTGGCCGTTGATAACGGTGCCACCGCCAATGATACAGTACTTACCAATAGTCGTACTGCCCGCGACAATGGTACCACCAGCCATCGCTGTACCATATCCGATGTGTACGTTGTGAGCGATTTGCAGTTGGTTATCAAGAATAACGTTATCTTCAATAACCGTATCGTCCAGAGCACCGCGATCTATAGTGGTACATGAA
Source organism: Vibrio brasiliensis LMG 20546 (assembly GCF_000189255.1). GTDB lineage: Bacteria > Pseudomonadota > Gammaproteobacteria > Enterobacterales > Vibrionaceae > Vibrio > Vibrio brasiliensis. Next base: position 36,665 of record NZ_AEVS01000115.1, read on the forward strand.
CCGATCTCAACACGGTTACCAATACGAACGGTGCCTAGTTGTGGAATCTTAACCCACTCGCCTTTTTCGTTCGCATAGCCAAAACCGTCAGAGCCGATAACAGTATTCGCTTGAATCAGACAATCAGTACCAATCTCAACTTTGTGATAAACGCTCACGTTTGACCAAAGTTTCGTGTTAGCACCAATCTTGGCGTTTTTACCAATAAAACAGCCTGCGCCAATGACTGCGTTATCACCAAGCTCAACACCAGATTCAATAACCGCATTCGCACCAACAGACACATTAGTACCTAGTTTGGCATCGCTGGCAATGACAGCAGAAGGCGCGATAGCCTCAGCTGGTTGTGGAGTGGTATCAAGCGCCTGAGCAACCTTTGCAAATGCAACATATGGGTCAGCAACAACCAGAACGTTGCCTACGCACTGTTCACGTTGCGCTTCTTTAACCATCACAACTGTTGCCTGGCAGTCTGATAAGTGTTTTGCATACTTAGGATTAGACAGGAAGGTCACATGACCCGCCTGAGCTTTATCCATTGGTGCTACCATAGTGACGGTCGCATTCGCGTCACCATGTAGCTCGCCCCCGGTAATCGTTGCCAATTCGGCTAAAGAAAGTGTCGCCATAATCAATTATTTTAGTTGTTTAATTACTTTTTCTGTTACGTTGAATTCAGGTTTGCCGTACTGCATAGTTTGAATATCAACAATGATGTCGTAGCCTTCTTTTTCAGCCACTTTTTTCACTGCGTCCTGAATAACCATAAACAGTTTTTGCTTCTCTTGCGCTTCACGACGCGCAGAAGCTTGCTCTAGAGCCTGACCTTTGATCTTGTATTTGCTATCAAGCTGGCCAATTTCAATACGAAGCTTTTCAACTTCTTCCTGACCTAGTAGCTCACCATCACGCTGCAGCTTTTCAATCTTAGTCTTAGCTTGCGCTTTGATCGCCTTCAGCTCGTCAGCCTTGTCTTTGAACTCTTCTTGCATCTTCTGCAATACAACTTCACGTTGAGGAAGTGACTGAAATACTTGAGCTGTATTTACGTAGCCGATCTTTTGTGCCGCTTCAGCAGCATTGGCAAAGAAAGAAGACGTCATCACTAGAAGGCTAAGACCAGCCGCTTTAATTGTTTTATTCACTTTTATTTCCTCTATATTAGAAGGTTCTGCCGATGGTGAAAGTGAAGAACTCTTCATCATCACCTTCGTAACTTTCAATTGGTTTAGCAACGGAGAAGACTAAAGGTCCCATTGGAGACATCCATTGCAGTGCCGCACCATAAGATGCACGGTAATTAGTAGGATCTGAGAAGTCACCGTAGTACGGGTCATTAGCGTACTTAGGATCGTAGACAAATTCGGTATCCCACACACTCGCAGCATCAACAAACACACTGGTACGGATTTGACTTCTTACCTCGTCCGAAGCGAACGGGGTCGGTACGATAAGCTCTAAACTCGCCAGTGCCACTGCGTTACCACCTACAGAGTCATCTGTCGCTGATACACAACTGCTGCTGTTACAGGTATCCGGGTTACCACTTGTTGTGTAAACCGCTTTAGGACCTGCACTGTTCGAGCCAAAACCACGTAGGGTTGTAAAGCCACCTGCATAGTAGTTTTCATAGAACGGGAACAGGTTATCGTTGCCGTCTGTTTTGCCGTAACCGTTACCGTAGCCAAGACGACCACGCATCAGAAGCGTAAACTCATGCTTCTTAGTTAATGGTACATACTGTCTGACATCATATTGAAGCTTGAAGTATTGAGCATCAGAGCTTGGTACCGTCGCTTTAGCAAATGCACGTTGATAGTTACCAGCTGTCGGGAAGTAACCACGGTTAAGGTTATTTCGTGTCCAGGCAATGTTCATATCAAAGTCATTGGTAATGATATCGCCGTCAGGCTGACCGATACTCTGAGCAAAGCGCTGCGCCTGATCATAAGTCGGTACATTACCAATCTTGTTGTGAGTGTAGCCAACGCCGATCTCAAAGCGGTTTAGTTCGTCAAATGGGAAACCCCAGGTCAAACTACCACCGTAACTTTCGTTGGTATAGTCAACAATACCCGCTTCAGATGCTTCAAACTCGTTGTAGAAGATCTTGCCGCCGAGGCTGACACCATCAAGGTTCCAGTATGGGTCACGGTAATCTAAACTGATGTTTTTCTGGTAATCGTTCATCATCGCGTTGATACCAACACGGTTACCACTACCAGCAAAGTTATCTTGTTGCAGACCAACCTGGAAGCTCACGCCTGACTCAGTACCATAACCGATACCAAAGTTAACGCTGCCTGAGTTAGCCTCTTTTACGTTGTAAACCAAATCAACCTGATCTTCACTGCCAGGTACACGGACAGTCTGGACATCAACCGTTTCAAAGAAACCTAAACGGTTAAGACGGTTTTTACCGGTCTCAATCGATTTTGAGTTAAGCCAGCTGCCTTCCATTTGGCGCATTTCACGACGCAGTACTTCATCTTTAGTCGCGTTGTTACCAACAAAGCGAATATCACGAACATAGATACGGTTGCCCGCTTCTACATTTACAACCAGTGATACAGACTGATTCTCGTCGTCGAACTCAGGCACAGTACGTACTTGTGGGTACGCGTATCCAGCTTCACCAAGCAGGCGTTTTACGCCCTCTTCTAATCCAGTTACTGCAGAGCCGTTGTACGTTTCACCCGGTTCAAAAGTGACTAACTTCTCGAACTCATCCTCTTTACCCAGTAGTTCACCGCGGAACTTCACGTCTTTAACGGTATAAGGTAAGCCTTCGTTAAGACCGAGTGTGATGTAAACACCCTTCTTATCAGGAGAGATAGCGACTTGAGTCGAGTCAATTTGGAATTTCAGATAACCGCGGTCAAGGTAGTAAGACTTCAGTGCTTCAATATCACCAGCCAGTACCTGTTTCTGGTACTTGTCGTCAGACAGGAAGTTCCACCAGGCCACATCAACATTCAGCTCAAAACGGCTTAACAGCTCTTCGTCGGTATATTCTTTATTACCGATGAAGTTAATCTGTTTGATCTTAGCGGAAACGCCTTCAGTGAAGACAAACTTCAAATCTGAACGGTTACGAGGGAGAGGAGTAACAACCGCTTTTACGTTCGCATTGTACTTACCAACACTGTAGTAAAAGTCTTCGAGACCTTTTTCAATGGTAGATAGCGTTGTGCGGTCAAGAGCTTCACCGACACGTACACCCGACGCATCAAGGTTTTGTTGTAGTTGCTCTTCTTTGATTGCCTTGTTGCCAGAGAAAGAAATACTCGCAATGGTCGGTCTTTCTTTAACCTGAACCACAAGTACGTCATTGTCTCTTAAGACTTTAATATCTTCGAAGTTGCCTGTCGCATAAAGAGCTCGAATCATTTCAGAGACATCTTGGTTATCAACCGTATCACCGATTCGAACTGGCATTTTAAGCAGAGCGGCACCTAGTGCAACGCGCTGTAAGCCTTCAATTTTAATATCTTGAACTACGAAGTTCTCGGCACCGTTTGCACTCACGCTTGTTGCTAGCAGCGTGGCAAACAGAATATTTTTCATCGCCATATTTGTTTTAGTTATTCCTTACTTCAACCTTTACTCAGCTATAGGCGAGCAAAATCATTGAAAATTGCCACTGCCATAAGAGAGAAGATAATAGCCCCGCCAATGCGGTAGCCCATTTCCTGTACCTTTTCCGGTACTGGGCGTCTGATTACAGCCTCAATAGCAAAAAACAATAGATGTCCGCCATCTAACATAGGCAGCGGTACAAGGTTAATAATCCCTAAGTTCACACTGATTAATGCGAGGAAACCCAAGAAATACACTAAGCCGTAATCGGCCGTTGTTCCGGCTCCTTTCGCGATAGAAATAGGTCCACTTAAGTTATTCAATCCTACATCACCTACTATCAGCTTCTTCAACATGCTGATAGTGAGATTGATTACTTGACCTGTTTTCTCAACCGCTTTACCGATTGATTCAATTACACCAAATTGTAAGTCGAAGCGATAATTTTCTGGCCATTCTGCGACTTCAGGTGCGATTCCCGCAAAACCTATCACTTTATCGCCAGATAGCTCGCGACTATCAGGAATCAGAGTCAGTGTCAGAGGCTGACCATTTCGCTCGACCTCTAGCTCTACAGGAGCATTCGGATGTTGCTGAATACTGTTAACAACCTGCTGCCAATCAGTTATTTCAACCTCATCGATCTTAGTCAGAACGTCACCGACTTCCAGACCCGCTCGCGCAGCCGCTCCCTGCTCAGATACGCTGGTAAGTCGCGGAGTAATCTCTGGTGTATAGGGTCTAAACCCTAACGCTGACATAGAAGACTCTTTCTCAGGGTCAAAGTTCCAATTGGTAAGGTCAAAGTATTTAACTTCTTCGATCCCAATGCCCTCTGCCGGAGCGACCGTCATGGTCAGTTGTTTATCACCAATATGGGAAATCAGCCCCATGTTGACCGATTCCCAATCCGCAGTTTTGACGCCGGAAATCGCTTTTAGTTCCATGCCCTGTTGCAAACCTGCTTCGGCTGCAATCGAATGGGGCGTTACGTGACCAACAACGGGTTTCACCGCCGGAACACCGATCAGAAATACTAACCAGTAAGCAAAGATGGCAAACAGGAAGTTAAATGCCGGCCCCGCCGCAACAATCGCTGTTCGCTTCCACAGCGGCTTTTTATCAAAAGCAAATTGCTGCTCACCCTCGGCCAGATCATCGACTCGGCCATCAAGCATTTTGACGTAACCACCTAGCGGAATAACAGACACACTGTACTCAGTGCCATCTTGTCCCACTTTACTCCATATCGATTTACCAAAACCGATAGAAAACTTTTCGACTTTTACACCACAACGACGTGCTACCCAAAAGTGACCAAACTCATGGACTGCAACTAAGATGCCTAGTGCAATAATGAAGGAAACAAAGTTCCATAAAATACCGGTCATAGCTTACGCTCACTCACCCAATTGGTGGCTAATTCTCTTGCCATTCTATCGACCTCGAGAATGGTTTCCAAGTCGCTACAGTGCGACTGATTGGTATCAGCGCAGACTTTGTTCAGAACCTGCTGATTTACTTGCGCAATATCGGTAAATGACAGCTGTCGATTTAAGAAAGCAGCCACCGCGATCTCATTTGCAGCATTCAGTGCAGTAGTGGCGTGCTGACCTTCATAACAAGCATCGATCGCCAGTTTTAAACATGGATAACGAGCGTAATCAGGTTCGAGGAAGGTCAATTGGCCCACTTTCGTAAAATCAAGTGGAGCAACCCCGGCAGAAACGCGCTCAGGGTAAGAAAGAGTCAGGGCAATTGGTGTCGCCATATCCGGTTCACCCATCTGCGCCAATACTGAACCATCCTTGTACTGAACCATAGAGTGGATAACAGATTGAGGATGAATCAATACCTTTAATTGTTCACGCGAGGTGTTAAACAGCCACTTCGCTTCAATGTACTCAAGACCTTTGTTCATCATGGTCGCAGAGTCGACTGAAATTTTTGGCCCCATCGACCAGTTAGGGTGCGCGATAGCCTGCTCCGGAGTAACACTACTTAGCGTATCAATATCACTGTATCGGAAAGGTCCACCAGAACCGGTTAACAGAATGTTTGAGATGCCATGTTGGGTTAAATCACAACGACCTAAATTGGTTTGAATATCACTTGGTAAACATTGGAATATTGCGTTGTGCTCACTGTCTACTGGCATAAGCTCAGCACCATGCTGTTTTACTGCATCGATAAACAACTGCCCGGACATAACCAAGGCTTCTTTGTTCGCCAGCAATACGCGTTTGCCAGATTTAACAGCAGCCATAGTAGGCAGCAGGCCGGCGGCACCAACGATAGCCGCCATAACAGTGTCGACTTCATCGAGCGACGAGACCTGACACATAGCATCGACACCGGAGAGCACTTCGGTTGAGATTTTCAGTTCTGCTAATTGTTTTCTAAGCAATAGCGCAGCGTCATCACTGGCCATTACCGCATACTTAGGCTGCCACTTCTGACACAGCTCGCGCATCTTCTCAACATTGTTCCCAGCCGCTAGCGCGACAACAGAAAACTGCTGCGGGTTTTGTTCGATGACTTTAAACGTGCTTGCACCGATAGAACCAGTAGCACCCAAAATTGTTAGCTTACGCATAGCAAGAAACCGATTTATGACTTAGGCAAGCCGAAGCTCGCCTAGAAAATGAAGTAAAGAAATGCAAAAACAGGGAATGCCGCTGTTAAGCTATCGATGCGATCTAACACACCGCCATGACCTGGAATGATATTGCTACTATCCTTGATTCCTGATACGCGCTTAAACATGCTTTCAACCAGGTCACCGAGCACTGAAATCACCACGGTAACTAACGTAATCGCGATCATGACCAGTGGACTAGTGAATTCGATGTCGAACCATGCAGCTGCACCCCAGCCGATCAATACCGCAGTGATGATACCGCCAATCAATCCTTCAATGGTTTTGTTTGGACTTACATGTGGTGCCATTTTACGTTTACCCATGCTCTTACCAGCAAAATAAGCGCCACTGTCCGCAGCCCAAACGATCAGACAAACATAAAGAACCAGTTTTGCCCCGTGATAAGCATCTGTTTCGATACCCTCTGCGCGCAATAACAAGACACTCCAGAAGAAAGGCAGCAAAGTTAAGATGCCGAAAGCGTGACGCAGGAGTGTCGAGTGTTGCCATAGAGCGGAAGACTTAGGGTAAGTAATGGCGAGTAAACTTGAAACTATCCACCAAACACAGCCAACAGCTAGCATGGTGTAATGGGGCTCAACAACTTGATTGAGACTCACAACGTCAAATGGAATCAAGGCCATGCTTAGCGCGCTGACCAGCACTGCTGGAATCAGAGCCATCCAACGAGATTTTGGTTCTACAAACTGAGTCCACTCCCAGTAACCAATCATCATTACAGCAGCAATAGCCAGTGTAAATAGTGGTAATGAGAGTTCAAAAATGCCCAAAATCACCAAAGGAGCAAGGATAAGCGCTGTTATAATTCGTTGTTTCAAACTTAGGTCCTTTATTCGCTTTCCATCAATGCTTTAACTTGTTCACCAGTACAACCAAAACGTCGTTCACGATTAACAAACCAAGTCACTGCTTCAATTAAGCTGTTTTCATCGAACTCAGGCCAGTAGATCGGCGTAAAGTACATTTCTGCATACGCCATTTGCCACAGCATAAAGTTACTGATTCGGCATTCACCGCTGGTTCGAATCATTAAATCAACTTCAGGTAAATCTGCCATGGTCAGGTGTTCAGTGATCAGCTCTTCGCTAATCTCGTCACAATTTAACTCACCAGCGGCAACCTTAGCTGAAATTGCTTTTGTCGCCTGCATAATATCCCACTTACCACCATAGTTAGCCGCGATATTGATAACCATACCTGTGTTCGATTCAGTCATCGCTTCTGCCTGAGCAATTTTACTCTGCAAGCGTTGATTGAAACGAGAGGTATCACCAATCACGCGAAGGCGTAAGTTGTTCTTATGCAGTTTTTTAACTTCAGTTGAAAGAACCGTGATAAACAGCTCCATCAAGACCCCGACTTCCTCTTCAGGTCTTCTCCAGTTTTCGCTACTGAAAGCAAACAGCGTTATCGCTTTAATACCAAGCTTCGCTGATGTAGAGATCGCTTTTCTTACCGCCGCAACACCATTTTTATGACCAAATACACGAGGTTTACCTTGTGCTTTTGCCCAACGGCCGTTGCCATCCATAATGATTGCGATATGTTTTGGAAGTAAATCAGGGGAGAGTTGTGAATTATGCATAAGACGTTGATAGATAATCAGCAGGGGACAGAGAGTAGCATAAAAAAACGCTGTGCTGCGAGCACAGCGCTAATTATGCGTTAAGTTTATGGAGAATTAGACTTCCATCAACTCTTTTTCTTTTGCTGCTAACACTTCGTCAACTTGCTTAACTGCTGCGTCAGTTAGCTTTTGGATCTCGTCTTGACCTTTACGATCTTCATCTTCAGAGATTTCTTTGTCTTTTAGTAGCGCTTTAAGCTCGCCATTAGCATCACGACGGATGTTACGGATAGCAACACGGCCACCTTCAGCTTCGCCACGAACGATTTTAACCAGGTCTTTACGACGCTCTTCCGTTAGCGGTGGTAGTGGTACACGAATGATAGTACCTGCAGACATTGGGTTTAGACCCAGGTCAGACATCATGATCGCTTTCTCAACTTTTTGAGTTAGCTCTTTGTCGAATACCGTGATTGCAAGTGTACGAGCATCTTCTGCAACAACGTTTGCTACCTGGTTTAGAGGCGTTGGTGCACCGTAGTACTCCACTGAAATGCCAGCTAATAGGCTTGGGTGCGCACGACCTGTACGAACTTTAGAAAGGTTGTTTTTTAGCGCTTCAACGCTTTTTTCCATGCGCTCTTGAGCGTCTTGTTTGATTTCGTTAATCACAATATCACCTTAATGTGTAAATCTTTCTCGAAGAAAGCCTAATCGGGAGTCTTCAAAAGGCAATACCGCAGCATCAAATATGCTGCGGCGATTGGAATTACTCTGCGTCGCTGATTAGCGTGCCTTCTGCTTCACCCATAACCACGCGGCGTAATGCGCCTGGCTTATTCATATTGAATACGCGGATTGGCATTTTATGGTCACGAGCCAGTGTAAATGCTGCCAAATCCATCACTTTCAGTTCTTTTTCAAGAACAGCATTGAATGAAAGCTTATCATACAGTTCTGCGTCAGGGTTTGCCACTGGGTCTGCAGTAAATACACCATCAACTTTTGTCGCTTTTAGAACTACGTCAGCTTCAATCTCGATACCGCGCAAACATGCAGCAGAATCTGTAGTGAAGAATGGGTTACCAGTACCCGCTGAGAAGATGACTACACGACCTTGGCGTAGTTCGCGGATTGCGTCAGCCCAGTTGTAGTCGTCACACACACCTTTAAGTGGAATTGCAGACATTACACGTGCATTTACGTACGCACGGTGTAGAGCGTCACGCATTGCAAGGCCGTTCATTACGGTTGCTAGCATACCCATGTGGTCACCAACAACGCGGTTCATACCTGCTTCAGCAAGGCCAGCACCACGGAATAGGTTACCACCACCGATAACTACACCAACTTGAACGCCAAGTTCAACCAACTCTTTTACTTCTTGAGCCATGCGATCAAGAATCGCTGGATCGATGCCGAAACCTTCGTCACCTTGAAGAGCTTCACCACTCAGTTTTAACAGAATACGTTGATACGCCGGTTTTGGGTTCGTAGTCATGGAGTTTACCTTCCAAAAGAGAGTTGTTGATTAACAGTCATGGATAGAGGGGAGAGTCTGGTTAGCAGGTCCTGGCTTCTAGAGAGTTTTTCCACTCTAGCTACTAGCATTCAGCTACTTTCACCCCTATTCATCACGGCTAACAATTTAAACGTTAGTCGTAAAAAGACCGCAGCCATGGCTACGGTCTAAACTTTGTGCGCTACTCTAAGGATTAACCTTTTTGAGCTGCAGCTACTTCTTCAGCGAAGCTCATTTCAGCGCCTTTTTCAATACCTTCACCTACTTCTAGGCGAACGAATGTAGAAACTGAAGCGCCTTTTTCTTTCAGCATTTCGCCTACAGATTTCTTAGGCTCCATGATGAACGCTTGACCAGTTAGAGAGATTTCGCCAGTGAATTTCTTCATGCGGCCAACAACCATCTTCTCTGCGATTTCAGCAGGCTTGCCTTCGTTCATAGCGATTTCAACTTGAACTTCTTTCTCTTTAGCAACTACGTCAGCTGGTACGTCTTCTGGGTTAACGTACTCTGGCTTAGAAGCAGCAACGTGCATTGCAACGTGCTTAAGAGTTTCTGCATCGCCTTCACCAGCAACAACAACACCGATTTTCTCGCCGTGACGGTAAGAAGCTAGTGCAGCACCTTCAACGTATTGTACGCGACGGATGTTGATGTTTTCACCGATCTTAGCAACAAGAGCAACACGCTCTTCTTCGAATTTAGCTACTAGTTCTTCTGCAGTTGCTTTAGTCGCTAGAGCGTCTTCAGCTACTTTCTCTGCGAATGCAGTGAAGTTACCATCTTTAGCAACGAAGTCAGTTTGGCAGTTAACTTCAAGAAGAACAGCAACGCCGTTGTCTTCTTTGATGATGATTGCGCCTTCAGCAGCTACGTTGCCTGCTTTCTTAGCAGCTTTAGCAGCACCTGATTTACGCATGTTTTCGATTGCTAGTTCGATGTCAGCGTTTGCTTCAACAAGCGCTTTCTTACATTCCATCATGCCTGCGCCAGTACGTTCGCGCAGTTCTTTAACTAGAGCAGCAGTAACAGCCATTCTCTATTCCTCAGTTGATTCTGGATTTGGTAAAAAACAGGGGCCTACATTTTCGGCCCCTGCTGATAACTATAACTCAGTTTATGCTACAACTAAGTTGCACATAGACTAAGTGTGACTCGGAGCCGCTATTATTCAGCTTCTACGAAACCATCTTTTTCAGCAGCTGCAGCTACGTCTTTGTTGCGACCTTCAGTTACTGAAGTTGCAGCAGCGTTTAGGTAAAGCTGTACTGCACGGATCGCATCATCGTTACCTGGGATGATGTAGTCAACGCCGTCTGGGTTAGAGTTAGTATCTACCACAGCGTATACTGGGATACCTAGGTTGTTAGCTTCTTTAATCGCAATGTGTTCGTGATCAGCATCGATTACGAATAGAGCGTCTGGTAGGCCGCCCATGTCTTTGATACCACCAAGAGACTTCTCTAGCTTCTCCATTTCACGAGTGCGCATTAGAGCTTCTTTCTTAGTTAGTTTGTCAAAAGTACCGTCTTGAGCTTGAGCTTCAAGTTCTTTTAGACGCTTGATTGACTGACGAACAGTTTTGTAGTTTGTAAGCATACCGCCTAACCAGCGGTTGTTTACGTAGAACTGGTTGCTTGCGATTGCAGCTTCTTTAACAGCTTCAGATGCAGCGCGCTTAGTACCTACGAATAGAACTTTACCTTTCTTCTCGCCAACTTTAGCTAGTTCAGCTAGAGCTTCGTTGAACATTGGTACAGTTTTTTCTAGGTTGATGATATGAACCTTGTTACGAGCACCAAAGATGAATGGCTTCATTTTTGGGTTCCAGTAACGAGTTTGGTGACCGAAGTGAACACCAGCTTTTAGCATATCGCGCATTGATACAGTTGCCATTTTAAAATCCTCTATGGGGTTAGGCCTCCACATCCCCCATAACTCCGACTAGGCTTCTGCCCAGCACCCCGGAATATGTGACGGAATGTGTGTGATTTAAAGATATAAGTTAGTTGGAAGTAACCGGCTTCGCCACTCAATAATCGATTGAGCAGAGAGAACAGACCACATTTCCGGCGCGCTTTATACCATATTTCTGCCCTTCATGGCTAGTAAAAAAACAATTACCAGAGATGTCGATGGACTATTCTCAACACTGAACGTATTAATCACAGATGAAGAATAATTCTCATTATGTTGCGTTCCTGCTAGAATGCGCCGATTCGCACTCACTTGTGCACGAGAATAAAATAGAGAAAGCCGATGTCAATCAAGATTAAAACAGCTGAAGAAATCGAACGTATGCGACTAGCGGGCGCGTTGGCCGCTGAAATCCTAGAGATGATCGAACCACACATTAAAGAAGGTGTGACGACAGATGAGCTAAACCAAATCTGTCACGATTACGGGATTGAAAAAGGCGCATATTCTGCACCTCTTGATTACCATGGTTTCCCTAAATCAATCTGTACTTCGATCAACCATATTGTTTGTCACGGTATCCCAGCGTCTGCTGACGAAGTGGGCAGCAACGGTCAGTTGAAACCTGCTGTATTGAAAAATGGTGACATCATTAACGTTGATATCACGGTAATCATTCCAGACGATGCTGACGCTGATCTTTCAGTGCGTCCGCAAGGCTACCACGGTGATACTTCTAAGATGTTCTTTGTCGGTGACGTATCTCCTGCCGATAAGCGTCTATGTATGGTGACTCAGGAAGCGCTTTACGTAGGTATGCGCCAAGTTAAGCCTGGCGCGACTGTTGGTGACATCGGTAGCGCGATTGAGAAGTACATTAAGACGAACAATAAGAACAACCCACGTAACAAGTTCTCTATTGTTAAAGACTTCTGTGGTCACGGCATTGGTAACGAGTTCCATGAAGAGCCACAGATCGTTCATTACAAAAACAATGACCGCCGCGTGCTAAAAGAAGGCATGTGCTTCACTATCGAACCTATGATTAACGAAGGTAAGTTCGGTGTGACGGTTGATGCGGAAGATGACTGGACGGTTTACACAGGCGACGGTAAAAAGTCAGCTCAGTACGAACATACCATCGTGGTGACCAAAACAGGCTGTGAGGTGTTAACTCTACGCAGCGATGACACCATTCCTCGTATGATGAACAACGCATAATCACTGCGAGTTTCTACAATATCCCCGCTCAGTCGGGGATATTTTTTTATCCGCCTAAGTTTGATAGATTGGTCCATAGGACTATTTTGCATGGATTCGCTGTATGCCTTTTCAATCACCGCTCACTTTTGAAGAGCCACAACTTTCAATAGCTGAACTAAAAAATCAATTAGAGAAATTTGCTAACTACCAGAAACAAGAGTTTCTAGCCCATCATCCGGTTACCGACTTAGTACTTGGCCGCGCAGAATACATAGATCTGCTTCTGAATCGTTTATGGCAACATTTCGGTTTCACAGCCCTACCCAACATCAGTCTGGTTGCTGTGGGTGGCTACGGTCGTGGTGAGCTGCATCCATTGTCGGATATCGATATTCTGGTGGTCTCTCGTAAGACCTTACCCGACGCTCTGGCGACTAAAGTCAGCGAGTTTATTACCCTGCTATGGGATCTGCGCTTAGAAGTTGGCCATGCCGTACGTAGTGTCGAGGAGTGCGCAGCGATTGGTCGTGACGATCTGACTGTGGCAACTAACCTGCAAGAAGCGCGTCTTCTGTGCGGCTGTGAAGACACCTTCCACCAGTTGAAAATGGTCATTCACTCCGAATCATTCTGGCCGAGTGAAATCTTCTACAAGGCGAAAGTTCAGGAGCAGCGTGACCGCCATGCCCGTTATCACGATACGACTTACAACCTTGAGCCGGATATTAAATCCACTCCAGGTGGCTTACGTGATATCCATACGCTCAGCTGGGTTGCACGTCGACACTTTGGGGCAACCTCATTACTAGAGATGAGCCGCTATGGTTTTCTGACAGATGCCGAGTACCGGGAACTTGTCGAGTGTCAGGACTTCCTCTGGCGGGTTCGTTTCGCTCTGCATATCGAGCTCAAACGTTACGATAACCGTCTTACCTTTGCCCACCAATCTCAGGTGGCAGAGAGCTTAGGTTACTCAGGTGAGGGTAACCGAGGCGTCGAAATGATGATGAAAGAGTTCTATCGTACTCTTCGTCGCGTTGCTGAACTCAATAAAATGCTGCTTAAGCTATTTGATCAGGCGATCCTCAACAATGGTATCGAAGCAAAACCAGAAATTCTCAGCGAGGATTTCCAGCGCCGCGGGCACTTAATCGAAGCTCGCAAGCCAGCCCTGTTTCAGGCTCGTCCCGAGACTATTCTCGATATGTTCCTCCATATCGCTAATGACTCGACAATCGAAGGAGTCTCTCCTCCGACAATGCGCCAGCTAAGAACAGCGCGTCGACGCCTGAATAAGTTCTTACATACCATTCCGGAAGCGCGTGAAAAGTTCCTTGAGTTATGTCGCCACCCTAACGCTCTGCATCGTGCATTTAGCTTAATGCACAAGCTCGGTGTTCTGGCTGCCTACCTGCCTCAGTGGAGCCAAATCGTCGGCCAGATGCAGTTTGACCTGTTCCATGTCTATACCGTAGACGAACACAGTGTCCGACTACTTAAGCACATCAACACCTTTGGTTACGCCAAAAACCACGATAAGCATCCTATCTGCTGCGAAGTCTACCCTCGTATTCAGAAAAAAGAGCTACTTATCATCGCGGCGATTTTCCACGATATCGGTAAAGGTCGCGGTGGTGATCACTCAGTGATTGGTGAAGGTGAAGCGTACGATTTTTGTATCGAGCATGGTCTTTCAAAGCCAGAAGCCAAACTGGTCGCGTGGCTGGTCCGTAACCACTTATTGATGTCGGTGACCGCCCAACGACGCGATATCTACGATCCAGAAGTGATTACCGAGTTTGCAAAACAGGTTCGTGATGAAGAGTATCTTGAGTACCTGGTGTGTCTGACCGTCGCTGATATCTGTGCAACCAACCCAGAGCTATGGAACAGTTGGAAGCGAACCCTATTGGCAGAATTGTTCTACTCTACCCAGCGAGCATTGCGCCGTGGCTTAGAGAACCCTGTTGATGTCAGAGAACGTATTCGTCACAACCAGCACCTCGCTTCTGCACTATTGCGCAAAGAGGGCTTTAGCGCACGTGAGATCGAGGTGTTGTGGCAACGCTTTAAAGCAGACTACTTCCTGCGCCATACTCACAAGCAGATCGCCTGGCACTGTATGAACCTGCTGCGTCATGAAGATCATACTAAGCCATTGATCCTTATCTCGAAGAAAGCCACTCGCGGTGGCACAGAGGTGTTCGTCTACAGTAAGGACCAGCATGCTCTATTCGCCACAGTGGTCGCCGAGCTGGACCGACGCAACTTCAACGTTCACGATGCTCAGGTAATGACCAGTAAAGATGGTTATGTTCTGGATACCTTTATGGTGCTTGATCAGCATGGTGAGGTGATTGACGAAAGCCGACATAAAGCAGTCATTAAGCATCTGGCGCATGTCCTTGAGGATGGTCGCCAAACCAAGATTAAAACCCGTCGCATCCCACGTAACCTGCAGCACTTTAAGGTGAAAACGAAAGTCGACTTCCTGCCAACTAAGAGTAAGAAGCGCACGCTGCTGGAATTTGTCGCGCTGGACACTCCCGGACTACTGGCAACCGTTGGTGCAACCTTTGCTGACCTTGGCGTTCACCTCCATGCAGCTAAAATTACTACCATAGGCGAACGTGCAGAAGACTTGTTTATCATCACCAGTAAAAATGGCGGCAAACTGACGGAAGAAGAGCAACAGGAACTAAGCGAAAACTTGATTAAAAACATCGCTGAACTAGCACCTTAAGCGATCTCGACCACAAGTTACTAACTTGGTTAAAAAAGCACTGTCTACCACGAATATTGGCTGCTACATTAATAGTGAATTGTTCATTCCCTGCTCGAATGAGTAGGGATAATCACTGCAACACAATAGAGGTAGCCTATGTATCCACACCTCACTGGTTTAGGTATTCACGATCCTAAACAAATTGAGCGCTATTCCCTTCGTCAAGAAGCGCACAAGGATGTGTTAAAAATCTATTTTCACAAACAAAAAGGTGAGTTGTTTGCGAAAAGCGTAAAGTTCAAGTACCCACGTCAGGTCAAGAACGTTCTGGTTGATAGCGGCAGCCATCAATACAAAGAAGTAACCGAAATAAACCGTAACCTGACGCTGGTTATTGATGAGCTAAATAAGCTGACTAAACCAGGGAAAACCACTGAAGTCGACGTTAAACAGAAGATTCTTACCGACTTACGTCATTTAGAGAAAGTGGTTTCAAGCAAGATTGCTGAGATTGAGGCGGATTTAGAAAAGCTGAAATAGAAGCGAGAAGCGAGAAGCGAGAAGCGAGAAGCGAGAAGCGAGAAGCGAGAAGCGAG
>NZ_AEVS01000114.1 GCF_000189255.1 Vibrio brasiliensis LMG 20546
GAAATAGGGGTTTATCACACTTTAATTGTCGAAAAAGGCGCCAAACGATAAAAAAGTTGAAAAAGTACTAGACGGCATAGTGTGATATACGTATTATTCCACTCCGCCGATAGGGCATGCGCCCGTAGCTCAGTTGGATAGAGCGTTGGCCTCCGGAGCCAAAGGTCGAAGGTTCGAATCCTTTCGGGCGTACCATTCGCCTCAAAGGTATATCGGTAAAAATTTTAGTGGTGGCTATAGCTCAGTTGGTAGAGCCCCGGATTGTGATTCCGGTTGTCGCGAGTTCAAGTCTCGTTAGCCACCCCATTATT
>NZ_AEVS01000113.1 GCF_000189255.1 Vibrio brasiliensis LMG 20546
CTATATTTTTAAAGAGCTTTTTCTAACTTCCGTTGCGCTTAGCGCCTCGTCGTTAGGGGTGCGTATCTTACGCTTCCCATTTTGAGAGTCAAGCATTTTTTCAAACTTTCTTTTCTCTCTTTTCCAACTCGGTGTGTGATGTTTGTCTCACTCCGTGTCGGTGAGGCGGCATTATAGGGAGGTCTGAGAGGATGACAAGTGTTTTTTTGAAATTAATTTCTGTTTGGTTAAAAAGAAATCAAAACGCTGAAAATAGAATAAAATTTCAACATTTGAGTCATGTCACATCAATAGGTTGGAAAAACTACAACCATATACGTAAGATCCCTGTGTCTATTTTGTTAACAGTAGACCTAATTTTTCTCAAACCTAAAAGTTGTATTCCAATATGAGTTCAAACAAATCGACCTTAATGATTGTCGCCTTAGCCGTTTTGGGTGGGATCATCTTTTCGCAGGTAGCTATCTCACCTGCATTGAGCTTTGTTCTGGGTGTTTTTGCTTCCGCTTTTATTCTTAAACTTTCGAACACCAATATCGAACAAGATCAATCGAATGACCCTTCAACCAAAACATTGTATGTAGGTAACTTGCCTTATAAGGCAAATGAATCGCATGTAAAGGAACTGTTCGCCAAGCATGGAGAAGTTTTTGCTGTACGTCTTATGAAAGATAAGCGCACAGGTAAAAGAAGAGGTTTTGGTTTTGTGGTGATGGCGGCAGCTGATGCTGAGCCTGCAATTGAAGCACTTAACGAAAAGGACTATATGCAGCGCACATTAAAAGTACGTATTGCTAACGATCCTAAATCTCAATCGGATAGTACTGAACAGGGCTAAAGCCCAATAGGTACAATGCCTGATTCAAGGCTCCTTCTTCCCAAGGGGGAGCACTTGAATAAATCTCTCTCTTTCCTTGCGTCTCCGCATCAGCCTCAATCACTAATAAGTCTTTCACTCGACGAGCGATCGCCTCCCCCGAGTCAACCAATTGTACGTGATTAGTTAAGACTGCCTGAATCTCTTCTCTAATAAGAGGAAAATGAGTACAACCAAGCACCGCGACATCAATTTTACTCTCCATCGGAGCTAAGATATTTTTCAGCTCTTCAAGATCTACGGCTTTTCCACGTAACTTTTCTTCTGCAATGTCCACCAGCCGAGTCGAACCTAGCAGTTCTACAGGTTTACTTTGCGAAAAATCGCGAATCAAGTCATGTGTGTACGGGCGAGTAATCGTTGCAGGAGTCGCAATCAGACCTACGGCTTTGTTAGCAAGATTAGAAGCTGGCTTAATCGCCGGCACTACCCCAACTACTGGAACTGATAGCTTGGCACGTAAAGTAGGCAGAACAATGGTACTCGCCGTGTTACAAGCGATGACCACTAAGTCGATTTGATGTTGTGCGACTAACGACGACACTATGGTATCGACACGTGCTATAAGAGTGTCATGATCAAGCTCACCGTATGGGTATGCTTCGTTGTCAAATATATAGAGGTAATCAAGCTGAGGTAGCTGAGCCTGTATTTCTTTATAGACAGAGAGTCCGCCTACGCCAGAATCAAAGATCAGGATTTTCGCTGTTTTCTTGGTCACTTGATTAACTCGTTAAATTTCGACTTGGCAATGATACTCTCTGTCAGGTATTTGGCAATCTCTTCGCTGTGTATCGTTGATGACTGAATCTCGGTCCTTGCTCTATATGGGTAAGTTCCAGCTCAATAGAACCAGAGTAACTGCGAGTATGGGTCACCAGAGTGTGAAATTCCCCATCTTCCCCGCATGGGTCTACACTGGAGGGCAGGCTTTCGACTAACTCTCTTGTATACCACTTACCACAATAGTCGCTACTGAGTTGAGTCCCATCAGTAGTGACAACTAAAGTTTGAATCCCTCGCTCCAGAATCTCTTGGGCTAACTCAGCACTATTCTCTGCTAATAAAGGGAAAACACACTCCCAGCCTGCTGGTTCAATATAGCTTCGTCGATAAGCTTCGATTCCATTGCAGAACATATCGCCAAAGGCAACAGCATCAATATTAAGGTCGCTCTGTTTCAGGGCATTAATAATCGTCGACTGATAGATTTCGTTGGATGGAAACGCCTCGGGCATCTCTATCTTGATCAAAGGAAGCCCTAACAGTTCTGCTTGTATATCTAATACGTAAAGAGGCGTTGCCTGAAATGGCACTTCGTCTTTGACATAGGTGGTATAAAGTCCAACGACATTGTACTGTTCATTGTCGATCAATCTTTCGAGGGTCAGTGTCGAGTCTTTGCCACTTGACCAGCTAATAATGACGTTCTTTTGCATAGTGATTATCTATTAATAAGAAAAAACCGCCCGAAGGCGGTTTGAGATATTAAAATTGGTAAGTTAGATTCGCAAAGAATCTACGCTCTGGTGCGTTATACCCTTTTGTTGTTTCGTATTGCTCATCGGTAAGGTTATCAACTCGACCTCGAATTACTAACTCCGGAGACACCCAGTAACCGACTGATACGTCCCAAAGGCTGACTGACGGCAGAATATTGTCAGCAACGTACGTTTCATTCGGATTACCTAAGCGCTCACCTGTATAGGTATAGGTTAGGTTGAAATCAAAATCGTCATACGAGGCATCTAACAGCCACTTGTAGTTTTCATCGGCACGTTTAGCTAATTTATTACCTTTAGAGTCTTTGTGATCTTTGAACTCTGCGACAACAGTGTGGTGGATAAATGCAGTCTCAAATTGAGCCGTGATCTCTACACCTTTTAATTTGGCATCAACGTTAAGCGGATACCACGGTGAACCTTCATACCAAATGATCAAGTTATCAACTTCATTGTTGTAAGCTGTCACTTCAAGATCGAATAAATCAAAGTTACCTGTATAGCCAATCTCTCTGTTTTGAGCTTCTTCTGGCTTAAGATCGGCATTGTTGGTCAAGTCCGAATAGCTAGGTGCTTTAAAAGCTGTACCTCCAGCTGCTCGAATTGAATGGCTCTCAGTAATATAGTAACGACCACCTAAAGACCAAGTCGTGTAGTTGTCATAGGTATCATGTTTATCGTTGCGGAGGCTACCGGACAATTGCAAAGCGCCAAAACGAGCGTCAGCAGAAGCATACACACCCGTTGTATTGCGAGACTCACCTGCTAACTGGTCCGCGGAACCGTAAGAAAGGGCCCCATCATTGAGTTTTTCTCTACGCCAATCCGCACCAGCCCCAAGAGCAATAGCCTCATTTAGTTGGTAAAGATTCAGAAACTGAAGTGTTGTTAAATCGATTTCTTTCTTAGTACTCGCGCTGTCCTTCCCCTCAGCCTGAGTGTAATCCAGATTCTCAATCGCTTGCTGATTTGCTCGAAGCACAGAATTAACCGCACCGTTTTGATACTCTAGCTCTGCTGTTGCGCTGAGATTTTCTGAATAACCAAACTTCTTACCGAATGAGTCGTATTCAGTTAGGCTATCGAACCAACGTAGAGATGCCGAGCCGGTTAGCTTTTCAGTAATCGGTTGCGAATATGAAGCAAATAAGTTTTTACTTTCATAACCATAATCCAATCCAGTAGCTGGATCTTTAATGTCATAGCCATCTGTTTCTTCAAAGCCAGCCGCCAGTTTCAATAAGCCACCATTGGTTAACTGAGCGGTATTAGAAAAGCTTGCTTCTTTTTGAGCATCACTGCCCGCACCAAGAGAGATGTAAGTTGATTCTCCATCACTACCAGATGCTGTAATAATATTAATTACACCCGCGACAGCATCTGAACCATATAATGCCCCACCAGAGCCGCGTATTACTTCCACACGCTCAATTGTGCCGACAGGGATATGGTTGAACTTAATACCACCAGCAGCAGTATCAATACGAACACCATCAACTAAAAACAGTACTTGGTCACTGTTATATCCGCGCATAAAAACAGATGCACTATGACCGCGCCCACCAGTTTGTGAAACTTCTACACCTGGAACACGTTTAAGAACATCAACCAAAGATTTGGCCTGAATCTGTTCAATTTCTTGTCTTGTAATGACAGTCGTTGATGCAATAACGTCTTGAAGCGGCTGCTCAAAACGATTTGCAGTAACCACCATAGTCTCATCAGCAGAAACTTGTTGGGCGTAAGAAATAGATGCGTGCGGAAGTAGCGATGCCACTGCTATCGCTAATATAGATCGGTTCATTTTTATAATCCTAAATCGCGTAAGTCCTACTGAGCGCGAAGCTTCTTGCTTCCAGTGTTATTGCTCAGCCGCTGGCAGGTCTTCGGACTCAAGAGCTTGGCATAGGCCACCTACTCACCCGACTTCCCCCATGCTCCTGCATAAAGTGTCTAATGGGCTTTCGTTCTCTCTTACCGCTGCGCGTCAGTTCTGGATTTACACCAGATTCCCTTTTCAGCCATCTATACATCTAGACAGCACCAGCTTGGCGACGATGTTATTAAGCAATTGATTATTTGTCCAGCCAATATTCTTAATCCCGATGAAATTAGGCTGTTTCATTCCCTCTCTCATTAGCACTTTACACGCTATCTTTAAGACATTGAGGGCACAGTACTGGACATACTGCTGAGATTGAATAAAATCTGCGCTCTTGAATTAAATGCACCATTCACAGGTACAAAACCAAAGGTAATACCCATGGCGACTCTTGATGTAAATCCGCAACGCTACCAAGAACAACTGGCTGAGAAGGTTGACCGTCTCAATGAGATGTTCGCTTCTTACAATGTACCTGAGTTGGAAGTATTCGAATCACCAGAACAGCACTACCGTATGCGTGCAGAGTTTCGTGTTTGGCATGAAGGTGAAGACCTTTACTACATCATGTTCAACCAAGAAACACGTGAGAAGTACCGTGTTGATCAGTTCCCGGTTGCTAGCCGTCTAATCAACGACCTGATGCCTCTGTTAATTGAAGCGATGAAAGGCAGTGATTCTCTACGTCGTAAGTTATTCCAGGTTGACTTCCTGTCAACACTGAGTGGAGAGATCCTGGTTTCACTACTGTACCACCGTCAGCTTGATGATGAATGGACGCAAAACGCCAAAGCTCTTAAGCAACGTCTTAATGATGAAGGCTTTAACCTCAACATTATTGGTCGTGCACGTAAGATGAAGATTGTTCTTGATCGTGATTACGTCATCGAGAAGCTCGACGTAAATGGTCAGCCTTACGTTTACCAACAAGTAGAAAACAGTTTTACTCAGCCTAACGGTAAGGTTGCAGAAAAAATGCTGGAGTGGGCAGTAGACTGTACGCAAGAGAGCACTGGTGATCTGCTAGAGCTATACTGTGGTAACGGCAACTTCTCACTGGCACTGGCACAAAACTTCGACCGTGTACTCGCGACCGAACTGGCTAAGCCGTCAGTAGAATCCGCTCAATACAACATTAAAGCCAATAACATCGACAACGTGCAGATCCTGCGCCTGTCTGCGGAAGAGTTTACTCAGGCGATTGAAGGTAAGCGTGAATTCCGTCGCTTAAAAGATGCTGGTGTCGACCTAAACAGCTACAACTGTAACACTATCTTTGTTGATCCTCCGCGTGCTGGCATGGATATCGACACATGTAAGATGGTGCAAGGCTACGAGCGAATCATGTATATCTCATGTAACCCAGAAACATTGAAAGAGAATCTGGACATCCTGTGTGAAACACACAAAGTGACTCGCTTCGCCCTGTTTGACCAGTTCCCGTTCACCCACCATATGGAAGCGGGTGTTCTTCTAGAGCGAATCAAATAACACATTACCCTTATTTATTAAGCCCCGCACATGCGGGGCTTTTTTATGCCTGCTTGACTAGATTTAAGCTTTAATTTCCTTCATGCAGTGCTCGCACAGCACCGGTTTTGGTGTTGTACTTTTTCCTCTAATACGTTGCCAAAACTCTGGAGTAGCTTTGGTAATCAGTATTCCTCCCAGCAGGGGCAACAACAGAGCGACTGACGTCAGTGAGATAGTGTTGCCCGAAATCCATGTCGAAATACTCAATGCAATCAATGGGAATAGAAGGAAACAGATCGACGCGGTAAACGGATTAGAAACCTGACCGAGCTTAAAGTACGCGACGATGCCACCGACACTGGCAAATACCCCTAAATATACGACAGCCGAAATAGAATCCGTTGAGAACAGAGCGATATCTGGTTGTTCGACGACTAGTGATGTAATGAACAACAGAACGGATGCAATCAGGCTTGGCAGTGCGTTGTAAGTCAGAACAGGAATCCCTTTGCAGTACTTCTCAACAAATACATACATCACTGCATGAATCGCGACAGCACCTCCCAAAGCAAGAAAGCCGAGCAGATAATCATCGCCACCCAGACTCATCTCTTGAGCGAGGATCAGAGCAAGGCTCACAACCGCGACCAATAATCCACATGTCTGTATTTTTGATAGCCTCAAACCAAGAAACCATTT
Organism: Vibrio brasiliensis LMG 20546; assembly: GCF_000189255.1. GTDB lineage: Bacteria > Pseudomonadota > Gammaproteobacteria > Enterobacterales > Vibrionaceae > Vibrio > Vibrio brasiliensis. The sequence goes on from NZ_AEVS01000113.1 coordinate 6,434, forward strand.
CGACATAATCATCACAGCAATTGGCATCGTGGCAAAGATGATCGAGGCCAGACCGGAGGAAATATACTGCTCGCCAAAAATCATTAAGGTGAACGGAATGGCGAAGTAGAGAATCGCCACAATAAACATCCAGTACATTTTCCCTTGAGGAAAGATTAGAGGCTGTTTAAGGCGCTTAGCCAACATCACCAAGAACGGAGCGGCAATAAGGAAGCGCAAACCTGTGGCGAAGATTGGTGGAATGGTTTTGACAGCAATCTCCATCGCAAACCACGTAGTCCCCCAGATTAAACAAACAGAGATAAACAAGATAATAGGCAGGTGCTTAGACGTCATAGCGACCTCCCACAGATACTCCAAAAGCAAGACTTAACAGATGTGCGGCCAGGTGCTGTGCACCAGCGATTTGATTAGTTTTCATTTTTTAATCCCATTTCATGGGGTGCAAATAGATCTCTATTCACACGCATAACAAATTCGCACGGCATTTCGTGCAGTAAAATTGTTGGGCAGCATAGTGCTGCGAAATAGGATTAAGCTATCGGAGGGCGATAGAGGGTGTGGATATCTGCGCTGGTGTAATCAATGGTCAGGGTCGCGACTAACCCATAGCGAAAAGGAGCCTCATAAGAGCGTTGCTGAGTCCCGACAACCGCAGCACCAGAGGCTTGACCAGGGTGAGAACAGCACTGCTTTTTGATACAACTTACCGCCAGGATCGCAACAACCCGGTTCATTCGTTTTATCCATATCCAAGCCACAGTGACCAAAAGAGATGATATCAGTGGTAGTAATATGGTGTGACGCTGATGAAGAGTTCACTTCTGCACGAGCAATACCACTTGATAGCGCAACGGCAATCAAGAGACTCAACAGAAAGTAAATTGTGGATGTACTCTTACTTAGCATCACACACTCTCAGCACATGGAACGAAGGGTAAAAACGATATTAGTCATCATGTCAGCACGATACAAGTGTACTTTTTCTGACTTTACAATTATTTACCTATTTTAAGGTAAAGAAAAACGAGCCAGTGTGGCTCGTTTTCTGTGTTTAACTTAGCAGATAAGATTAAGACTCTGCTTTTGTTACCGAATTAAGAAAGCCCAGTTTCTTTGCCACCCATAGCAGCAGACCTAAGGTAATAAAGATCGCTAGCATATTTGAGCCGGCGTCTGGGTATTGCGCTTTGACAAACGCAGAGTGACCAAATGCTCCGACAAAGAAACACGCTAGACCAACTAGCGGGATATCTTCAGAGACTGGGTTACTTAGGTACTCTTGGTAAAGCGCCTGTACAGATAGTACAAGTGCAATCAGTGGAAAAATTGAGAAAGAGACTTCACTCATGGTTAGCCATGACAGCATAGCGTCACCACACATACCCGCGATTAGCGCCAGTACTAGTGTTTTCTTCTCAGAACCACGATTAACTTGGTTTGTTTCATTCGACATTAATCTATCCCACCTTTTAATCGGTTACGTTCACGTTCTTTGCGATACCAGAAAGCCCCTTTGGCTATCATTCGCAATTGCATAATCAGACGTTCTGCGAGCTCATCTCGCTCATGCCTTTCCAGATCTAAAGCTTCTGCACCAGAGCTGAACACCAAAGTAACGGACGCTTCTGCTTGGGTAAAAGCTTCGTCACGGGTCATCCCCGTACTAATCAAATACTCTGTCATCTCAGCGACGAAGTGTTGCATCTCGCGAGCCACAGCAGTACGAAATTCGAAAGAGGTTCCAGAGCGTTCACGTAACAATAGACGAAAAACGTTCGGGCTACTCTCGATAAACTCCATGAAGGTATCAACCGAAGTTCGAATCACACTGCCCTCTTTGACAATGCGTTGGCGGGCCTGACGCATCAATTGACGCAGCAACAAGCCTCCTTCATCGACCATGGTCAAGCCTAACTCATCCATGTCTTTGAAATGACGATAGAATGATGTTGGGGCGATCCCCGCTTCGCGCGCCACCTCTCGTAAACTTAAGTTAGAGAAGCTTCGATCAGCACTCAATTGACTAAACGCAGCATCAATTAATGAGCGACGCGTTTTCTCTTTCTGCTGTGCACGGATTCCCATGGATTTCATAATTATTTTTCTATTTTTCTTACATCGGTAGCCATTAATATACAACGATTGGCTTAAGGAGATAAGCCATAATCTTTCGCTTTGACGACCGAGTGGCAATTAAACCGAGTTAGGCTGAATTTTCAATCTTTTCGCCCTCAATTAGAGACATACGACATACCCTTTAATCTATTTGTTTGATTCTACGTGATCCCACCGACTCTCTAGTGCGCTTTTCTTTTACGCCTTGAAGGAATCAGTTAAAATCTCGCTACAGCAATGTTAAGACAATATAACAAGGAAAGAGCTATGGCGGATAATAACCACTTTGATGTAATCGTTATTGGTAGTGGTCCCGGAGGTGAAGGGGCAGCGATGGGATTAACCAAAGCGGGATTAAATGTAGCCATTGTTGAAAAGGAAAGCAGCGTCGGTGGTGGTTGTACTCACTGGGGTACGATTCCTTCTAAAGCTCTGCGTCATGCAGTAAGCCGTATCATCGAATTTAACAATAACCCACTGTTCTGCCACAACAACACCAGCTTACATTCGACATTTTCCAATATCCTTGGCCATGCAAAATCGGTTATCGACAAGCAGACTCGTCTACGTCAGGGCTTTTACGACCGCAACCAGTGCTCTCTTATTTTTGGTAGCGCGCGTTTTATTGATAAGTACACCATCGCAGTAATGCAGAGCGATGGCACTGAAGAGACCTACAGCGCAGACCGATTCGTTATCGCTACAGGTTCTCGACCTTATCAGCCAGACAATGTCGACTTCATGCACGAGCGTATCTACGACAGTGACTCTATCCTTAGCCTAAAACATGACCCTCGCCATATCATTATTTATGGTGCCGGTGTGATCGGTTGTGAGTACGCGTCTATTTTCCGTGGTTTAGGGGTTAAAACAGACCTCATCAACACCCGAGATCGCCTGCTTTCATTCCTCGATAACGAAGTGTCTGATGCACTTTCTTACCACTTCTGGAACAGTGGTGTAGTGATTCGTAACGATGAGACCTTTGAAAAAATCGAAGGTACTGAAGATGGCGTCATTGTTCACCTCGAATCAGGTAAGAAGATGCGCGCAGACTGTATTCTCTACGCTAATGGTCGTACGGGTAACACCGACAAACTCAACCTGTCAGCAGTAGGCCTGGAAGCTGACTCACGCGGTCAGTTAAAAGTAGATGGCAACTATCAAACGGAAGTTGAGCATGTTTACGCGGTTGGGGACGTCATTGGCTACCCTAGCCTTGCAAGTGCAGCGTACGATCAAGGACGTTTCGTTGCTCAGGCAATTAACAAGGGACAGGCAGAAGGCCACCTTATCGAAGACATTCCGACTGGTATCTACACTATTCCAGAAATCAGTTCAGTCGGCAAAACCGAGCAGGAACTAACAGCGGCTAAAGTACCTTACGAAGTTGGACGCTCATCGTTCAAGCACCTTGCACGAGCTCAGATCGCAGGTAAAGATATTGGTAGCCTGAAGATTCTTTTCCACCGCGAGACCAAAGAGATCTTAGGTATTCACTGCTTTGGTGAGCGTGCGGCAGAAATCATCCACATCGGTCAGGCGATTATGGAGCAGAAAGGTGAAGCGAATACTATCGAATACTTCGTTAACACCACCTTTAACTATCCGACCATGGCAGAGGCGTACCGCGTTGCCGCACTGAACGGTCTGAACCGCTTGTTCTAGTTTCAAACCATACAAAAAAGCCGC
>NZ_AEVS01000112.1 GCF_000189255.1 Vibrio brasiliensis LMG 20546
TTTTGTTTTTATTGGGTCTAAAGTCATCAGTTTGGTTTAAAAACAGACTGACTGACTAAGTTTAACTCATGATATATAAAGGCAATTTTTAGCGCTTTCTCTACAAATGCTTCGACAACACATCCCAGTGAGCATAATAGAAAAGCAGTGCTGCCAGAGTGATTAACGTCATCAAAGTGATAGCAGCGCGCCAGATGAATCGGCTACTTCTTGGAGTAAGCTCCTTTTCACATTCATCACAAGTCGCCAGAAATTCCTTACGGCTATCTAACTTGTAGTCTTCTTCATGAACGATTTTATTACGGATCGTCGCGATATATCTCAGCTTACCGATCACGTCGTGGGGAAGTCTCTCTTCACAACTAGTGATGAGTTGATGCAGTCCCTTACCGTCAGCATGATATTGCGTCCGAAGAAGCTTCTCGATCTTACGTGTTCGAGTGACCACTTTTTCAATATCAGACATATATTCCCTCCATCGCTACTAAGTTTAGGGGGTAATTGTTACTTGTTCTATCTACTGTCCCATTTTTTCTATAAGTTGCAAGTGAATTTATGTAAATGAATCAATAGCTAAATACAGGATCACATCATGGGACAAATCTAGTATCGGATGTGATATGACTCGAAAAAACCATTCGCTCAAGCCCTTTTGTTTTTACAGCAAGAGCCGTGCCCAGAATCTCTAGCCAAATAACGCTAAAATGACGCTGTTTGGAAAAAAGGACCAAGTATTATGCCTTTAACACTCTTCGTTGCTATCGCTCTGTTTGCTCTTGTCAGTGGCTGGGCTTTTGTTCATTTCTATCGTAAGCACATTCAGGGTGAAAATGCCCCGGAACAAAGCGTCGAAGTGACAGTACTTGATAAGCAAGCGATCGCTATTGAAGACGCGCAACCGGGCCAGGATGACCAAGAATATTGGATCTACGTACAAAAAGGCAGAATCGGTCCCAAGCGAGAATTTCAGGTCGGTATCCACTACTTCCACGCCCTAAATCCAGGCGATCAAGGCACGCTAACTTACCAAGGCGGCAAATTCCTTCATTTTGCAATCAAACGCTAAGGCAGCAGCCAACGCGTATAAGTCGATTTAGCCAACAACCAGCTTAAAGCGAGAGCTCCCGCCCCACTCATTACCACCCATAAAGGAATGACCCAAAGCGGGTGGCCCTGATACCAGGCAAACTCTTTCATCGGCCACAGAAAAATCGGGTGGAGAATATATATGCCAAGGCTGTGGCTACTGATAAAGCCTATCACTTTGTTCGCTTGTGCAGATAACCCCTCACCAAAGTAACGACACAACATAAACACCATGCTGGCGGCCATTACCACATTAAGCGTTTTGTAAGAGAGCCAGCGTCCTACCGTGTATTGCTCTGCCGCAATACTGTTAGTGATCACCATAAAGCCTGTGGTAAACAGAGCTGCGGCACCTAACAAGGTAAAAATCATCACATACGCTTTACTCAATGGCACTCGCTGGTAAAGCAGGTAGCCTAACGGTAGATATCCACTATAGAGCCACAGCTCATTACTCCAAAAACCATCAATTCCAGATAAATAGAGCAGAGTGGTTGTTAGCCAAATAGCAACAAATGCATACAGTGAGCTTTCACCGTAATGTCTAATCACGAATTGAAAAAACGGAATAACGAAATAGAGCGGAATGAAATAGTAGAAGAACCCAAGGTGATAATAGGTTGCGTGAGATAAACTGTTGTCCAGCAAACTCTGAGTCTGCTGCCCGTTAAACCCATCAAGACTCCATCCGCCCAAAAATGCATAGAATAGAGACCAGACAATAAAGGGCAATAGCACTTTTCCTAACCGCCGACGGACATAATATTTAAGATCAAACGGGCGGGTATCGCTCAACATCAAGGCGCCCGTTATAAGGATAAATACTGGCACAGCCCAGCGCGTGACACTATTAACACTCACCGCTGTCGCCCACTGGTCAAATGGGATTTGTCCCAACTCATGTCGGTAAGGAGCAAGCACATGGATTGCGATCACCGCCACCGCAGCGACACATCGCAGCAAATCAAAAAACTGGACTCTTTCTCTCATTCCGCTACCTCAGCAATCTAACTTCCTGAATATAGCAATAAAAAAGCTGACCAAAGTACAACCTTGGTCAGCTTTTAGTCATGAAAGCGTCTCGTAATGACTAAGCAGTCGCGATTTGTTTAAGCTTAGGTAACTTCAAAGATATCAATGTCGTCAGTGCTAAGAACGCAAATGACACCCATAAACACGCCGCAAGACCAGCCATCTGAAACACCCAACCGGATAGTATCGTGCCAACCAAGCGTCCCATGGCATTAGCCATATAGTAAAAGCCGACATCGAGTGACACACCGTCGCCTTTGGCATAGCTAACAATCAGGTAAGAGTGCAATGACGAGTTAACCGCAAAAATAGCGCCAAATACCATCAGGCCACCGACAATAACTAATTCCGGTTGCCAGCCAACTTGTACTGCATAAGCGATCAAACCCGTCACAACCGCCAGTCCAGCAGCCCAAAGCATCGCAGCATGACCATCAGGTACTTTACCTTCTGCCTTGCCGGTAATCTTAGGCGCAAGTCCTTGTACTACACCGTAAGCGATGGTCCACAAAGCTAAGAAGCCACCTACCCACAAGTGATCCCAACCAAATACACTGCCCAGATAAATAGGTAGCGCAATCACGAACCAAACATCTCGTGCACCGAAGAGGAACATACGTGCTGCAGACAAAATATTGATCGATTCTGACTTAGAGAAAATCTGCTTAAACTTAGGCTTAGTTTTCGCTTTTCCTAAATCACTCTCAAGACCAATCAGACTTCCGATAAAGACCAAGGTCAGCACACCAGCCATGATGAGAACTGCATATTTGAAACCGACTAACGATAGCAGTAACCCCCCGATAAAGAAGCCCGCCCCTTTGAGTGCATTCTTAGAGCCGGTAAGAATAGCAATCCACTTATAAAGCGAGCCTTGCTGCTCATCCGGAACCAGAGTCTTAATCGAGCTTTTAGCACTCATCTTGTTAAGATCTTTAGCAATTCCCGACAGCGCTTGAGCGAGCATCACCCAAGGTATCGTCAACCAACTGGTAGGCACAGCAAGCATGGCCAAAGCGAAGATCTGCATTCCAAGGCCAATATTCATGGTTTTGTTCAAACCAAGACGTGCTCCAAGCCAGCCACCGATGAGATTGGTAACTACGCCAAAAAACTCATAGAACAAAAATAGCGAAGCAATTTCCAGTGTGCTGTAGCCAAGGCTATGGAAATAGAGCACCACCAGCATTCTCAGCGCGCCGTCAGTAATGGTGAAGTTCCAGTAATTGAACGTTACCAACATATATTGGCGAACACTTTTGCTCAGGTTTGCAAACATAAACAACCTAACCTTTTTACTCGCAACCTAAGCTCCGTAAAGAGCACAGCTGCAAAAAGTAGAGTAATGAGAGCTTTTGGACAGCCATGATCCAAAAGCTCTTTGAGCGACTATTTCTCAGCAACGGCCTTGATGTAGTCAACTTGAACTTGCTTCGTGAATGCCCCCGGACGAAGAGCCTGAACTCGGCTAATAATCTCGTCCAGCGACCAGCCTTTCTCTAGTAGAAGGTGAGCTGCAAACAGGCCTGTTCGACCAGAACCTCCCATGCAATGCATTGCCACTTTGCCACCATTATCAACTATCTGATGCAGCGTCGGGCTTGCTTGCTGCCACTTAGCAGCAAAAGCGTCACCAGGAGCACAGTCATCTTCGATCTCGATCTGGAACCACTGCATGCCCAACTGCTGAGTTTTCTCACCAAGTGCTGCAACGTCTTTACTTGCCAGTTCAGCGCTATCTAATGCTGTTACGATCGCCTCAACACCTTGCTCTTTAAGCTGAGCAAGTGATGTGTCTAGATCGATCCCCTTTGTTCCCGGACATGGTGTTAGAACCAAAGCGCCGCAATCTAAATCAAGTTGCCAAGTAGGATGTGTCATTGTCGCTCTCCTTATGCCAGACCAACTTTACGAACCAGCTCAGCAGTTCGTGTTGCGTAGCCCATTTCATTGTCGTACCAAGCATAGATTTTTACCATGCGAGTACCAACAACCATAGTTGATTGAGCATCAACAATAGTCGAACGCTGATCACCTTTATAATCGATAGACACCAGAGGTCGCTCTTCAAAACCGAGAATGCCTTGTAGTTCACCTTGAGAGGCTTCTTTAAGTAACGCATTCACTTCTTCCGCCGTAGTGTCACGCTTAACATCAAAAATAATATCGGTTAGAGATGCGTTAGCTAATGGCACACGAACCGCGTGACCATTAATTTTGCCTTTCAGTTCAGGGAAGATCTCTACAATCGCCGTCGCACTTCCCGTAGTCGTAGGGATCAGGCTCATGCCGCACGCGCGAGCACGACGTAGATCTTTATGGGGTGCATCAAGAATCGTTTGAGTGTTGGTTAAGTCATGAATAGTGGTGAAAGAAGATTGTTCGATACCCAGCTTTTCATGAATAACTTTAACTACAGGCGCGATGCAGTTGGTAGTACAAGACGCAGCAGTCACTATCTTGTGCACAGCAGGATCGAAGATTTCATCGTTAACGCCAACGACGATGTTAGCAACACCTGGCTCTTTTACCGGAGCAGAAACAACGACACGTTTCACACCTTGCTCCAGATACTTGTTTAGAAAAGATGTTTTGCGATGGACGCCCGTCGCTTCAATAACCACATCACATTCAGACCAATCAATCGCATCAATTTCTTTCTCTTGAGTGGTGCGAATGGATTTACCGTTAATCAGCATTGCGTTGCCATCTACAGCAACTTCATGGTGCCAGCGACCTTGTACTGAATCGAACTCAAGAAGGTGAGCCAGAGTTGCAGCATCCCCAGCGACATCATTAATCACAACAAACTCCAGCTCAGGCCAGTCAAATGCCGCGCGAAGGGCTAAACGTCCAATACGGCCGAAACCGTTAATACCTACTTTAATTGTCATAACTCTATCTCTTTATTTTCAAACTATGGGCAGCAGACAGGGCGAGACTGAATAGCATGAAGTCTCTCAATATCTTGCTGGTATTCGGTTTTCAGGCAGTTGGAAGCCACCAAATCATCGATCAATTTGTTCATCCATCCCGGTAAGTCTTTGGCTAAACGATAAAACACCCACTGCCCCTGTCGCACATCGACTAAGATTCCATTTGAACGCAACTGAGCAAGGTGACGTGAAATCTTTGGCTGGCTCTCTTGCAGAGCCTCGGTCAGTTCACCGACACATAAGCACTCTTCGCGCATAATCAGCATCAGGCATCGAACGCGAGTTTCATCAGAAAGCAATTTGAAAAACTGGTGAGGCAACATAAAACATACTCATATATGGATATACGTATATGTTTATTTATTTGACGGAGTAGATCAAGAGTGAAATGACGATTGTCATAAAAGTTTCATTAATGGATGGGGGGCTTAAAAGACCTTAATCAGATCCTGACTCCAGCGTTGTGCCTGATTAATTCGCGGCATGACTTCATTAATTGATAGATTAAGTTGTTGGCAGGCCGACTCCATGCCGTTCCAGTCTGCACTCTCGTAGCACTCTTCCAGGCGCAATAAGGTCCCGTAGGGGCCTTCCCTTTCCAGCAGAGCAAGTTTGATGGCTTTACATAACGGCAGTTGGTCCACTAACTCCTGTAAAGGCATATCTAGCAAGGCATCAAGCATAGAAAACAGCCCGATAATAAACGCCTGATCACGGAGTTGATCAAAGGGATTGTCGTCGGACATCAAAAGAAAAAATTGCGCGCGCTGGAGGCATAGTGCGTAAATCTCTTTTGGCTTGTTAGCCGAAACAAATGAAGCCACCGCTAGTGAAACAAATATCTTTAGTTTGTCCTGGCCAAGGTAGACCAACGCCTGACGAAATGAGGAGATAGGCACTTCAATCCGGTTAGACATGGTGTTGACGAAACGCAGCAATTTATACGACAACGCAACATCTCGCGCGACAATGTTTTCAATCTGCTCAAAGTCCACCTCTGGCTGACATACCGCGCGAAATAACTCCATCGCAATCATCTGATCAGGGCTAACGTAACGTTGGCGAACTATCTGAGGTTTACTGAAAAAGTAGCCCTGAAAAAAGCTAAAACCAGCAGAACGTGTCGCAATAAACTCAGCTTCAGTCTCAACACGTTCTGCGAGAAATTTTCGTTTTACTCCCATCGCAAGGCGTTCTTTAATCAACGCACAAGATTCTTCCAGTCCGGTCGCCATGATGTCGATTTTTACGATCTGAACAAAAGGGAGAAACCGCTCCCATTCAGGCTTGTAGACAAAATCATCCAGTGCAATCAGATAGCCATTAGCATGGATTTCCTGCACAGCAGCGTAGAGCTCATCATTGGGAGTGCATGTTTCAAGGATCTCGACCACTATTTGCTCTTTGGGTAGAGATAGCGGTAACAAACGCACCAGACTTTCGTGAGGGAAGTTAATAAAACAGCGGGATGTAACAAGACCTGGATTGGTTCCAATCGACAGGAAATTCTCGACGATCAGTCGATAAGTCGCTCGGTTAGACTCAATATGACTTGGGTATGCGTTATTTTCGCCGTCACGGAAAAGCAACTCATACCCTAAGGTTTGTCGCTTAGCATTTAGGATAGGTTGGCGTGCTACAAAGGTATCACGCATCCGTCTATGCATATCTAACTAACAACTCCGTTATGCTTTGGCCGCGGCAAGCAGTGCACCACAACCCATAAACATGGAGCCGAACACTTTGTTTATCTTAGACATAATGCGGTCTGAGCGAATAAAGCGTCCCATTTGAGAGGCTAAGCTGGTGTAGCCTAGCATTACAATCGAATCAATCACTACCGTTGTAATACCAAGTACCGCCAGTTGCGTCAGTTGATCTTGCGCTGGGTCGATAAACTGAGGAAACAGAGCCACTAGAAAAACGATGGACTTAGGGTTGGTCAGGTTAATCAGTACCGCTTTACGCATTAAGCTAGTACGTGAAAGCTGATGAGTGCTTTGACTGGCACTAAGGCTAGAGCGATCACGCCACTTTTGAATACCAAGCCAGATCAGGTAAACCGCACCGACCCATTTAATCACACTGAAAGCGAGCGCAGACTGAGCAACCAGCGCGCCAATACCTGCGCCGACAAGAATAATATGAATAGCCAGGCCGATTTGCAGGCCTGCGATAGCTGATAAAGAGTGGCGAGTACCGTAGCTCAGTCCATTACTAATGGAGTTCACAGTACCAGAGCCTGGAGCAAGGCTAAAAACAATTGCCGTTACCACATAAGCAAGCCAAACATGCATATCCATATTATTTCCTCTCGACTAAACCCAGCTAGCCACACATAATCTAACTTTGTCGCAAAAAATCAATCGTAATCAGGTTACTAGCTTACATGAATGATTCAAGCTCCAACATAACCCCTTCTTATACTCAAGAGTCGAATTTTGAGCAAGCAATCAATAGCAATATTGCCAACTTTTGGCAAACTAGGGAGCAGGGCTACCTAAAATCGTTCGATAAAACCTCTTTATACTGGATAAAGTTCTGTTCACCAGAACACACCAAAGCAATAGTGATTGTGAATGGTCGAATCGAATGTACTGCAAAATACCAGGAGTTATTCTACGACTTATTCCAGCAAGGCTACGATATTTACTCCTACGACCATCGCGGCCAAGGGTTATCTGATCGCCTGATTGATGATACTGAAATGGGCTATGTCGGGGAATTTGAAGATTACGTTCAGGATCTGGAGAAGTTAATAAGCCACTTTGAGCTAAATAACTACGACAAGCGCTACTTACTCGGCCACTCTATGGGCGGTAATATTGTCACTCGTTACCTGCAAACCCGAACCTCAATATTTGATGCCGCCTCTTTAAGCGCACCTATGTATGGTGTCAACCTACCCTGGCACCTTAAGCCAATTGCGACTCTGCTCGGTCAGTTGCTGACAGCAGTTTATCCCAAACCAACGTTCGCCCCGGGACAAGTCGCGTATTATCCGAAACCTTTTGCCGACAACCTGCTTAGCCAAAGTGATATCCGTTACCACTGGTTCCGGGATCTTTATGAGCAGCACTCAGAACTGAAGATTGGTGGGGCCAGCACACGTTGGGTATGGCAAGGACTGGTCGCCTGTAAACAGTGTTATCTGATGACACGCCACCTCAATACCCCTTTGCTCGTTATGCAGGCAGGAGAAGATAAAATCGTCTCTAATCAAGCCCAGCAGCAGTTTATGCGTAAGTTGGCGAAGACACATAGCGACTGCGCATTTGAGATCATTGAGGGAGCCAAACACGAACTCTTATTCGAGAAAGATCAATATCGCAATCAGGCTCTCGACCTAACGCTAGCTTTCTTTGAAAACCACTAAAATAGGAAATCATTGAGGGTAATCTTTACCCTCTTTTTCCCCTTTCTATTGGAGTAAAATATCCGCTCTAGCTAACAGCGAATCCACGCTGCACAACGAGGGTGATATGACCAACGCACGCCAAGATACTCCTTTTCACATTGTAGCCTCAGATCTCGATGGTACTTTACTTGCACCTAACCACCAGCTAAGCGACTTCTCTAAGCAGACGCTGAAAGCCCTGCATGAAAAAGGCTTCACGTTTATCTTTGCAACAGGTCGCCACCACGTCGATGTTGCAGGTATCCGCGAAATCGCTGGTATTCCGGCTTATATGATCACATCTAACGGTGCTCGCGTTCATGATCAAAACGACGAGCTTATGTACAGTAAGAACGTACCTGAAGAGTTAGTTCAGGCTGTGATCGATGAGATCAGACAGGATCAAGATATTTTTATCCACATGTACCAGAATGAAGATTGGCTGCTGGACAGAGATGACGAGATGCTGGCTAAATTCCATAGTGAATCAGGCTTTAGCTACAAACGCTTCGAAGCACATGCTGCACCTTGTGATGGCATCGCAAAAATCTTCTTTACCCACCCTAGTCAGGATCATGACCACCTGGTTACTTTCGAGCATAAGCTGCGTGACAAGTTTGGTGATAAACTCAACATTGCTTTCTCGACGCCATGGTGTCTGGAAGTCATGGCGGCTGAAGTCTCTAAAGGTCATGCACTGGAAGCCGTTGCTAAGTCACTGAACCTGACTCTGGAAAACTGTATCGCTTTTGGTGATGGCATGAACGATGCTGAGATGCTGGAGATGGCGGGTAAAGGTCTGGTCATGGAGACAGCACACCATAAGGTGAAAGAAGCGCTGCCTAACAATGAAGTCATTGGTAGTAACGCTGATGATGCAGTTGCTCACTATCTGCAAGATCACCTGTTCTAACTTCAGATAAGGATATCAGGCTGCTTAGTGCAGCCTGATTTATATCTAGCGCTGACTTGGCAGTTTCTCTTTATCGAGAATCGCATCCCACTCCGACTCAGACACAGGCATAATCGATAAACGATTTCCCCGTTTTACCAATGGCATATTCTCCAACTCTGGCATCGCCTTCATGACTGATAGCGGAATCAAACGCTCGGTTTTACGCACAAACTCAATATCAACCATTATCCAACGCGGATTGTCTGGCGTCGATTTGGGATCATAGTAGTCACTTTCAGGATCGAACGCGAAGTGGTCTGGATAAGCTTCTTTAACGACTTTCGCAATACCTGCTACGCCAACTTTCTTGCACGATGAGTGGTAAATCAGTACCAAGTCTCCCTCTTTGACCTGATCTCGCATCATGTTTCGCGCTTGATAATTTCTCACCCCTTCCCAGCAAGAACGGTTTTGTGTTCGAAGAGTGTCAATAGAAAAGGTGTCTGGTTCTGTTTTGAATAACCAATATGCCATAATAGACTCCGCCAATTTCTGAATAGGGAAGATATAGCATGAAGGCGCTTCGAAACCCAGCGGCTGTAATGATTTTACTTGCGTTGTCAGCTTGTTCTACATTTGATTCGCAACCAAACAGTTCGAATCAATCAACGCCCAAAGCCAGCTTAGATAATCCAGTCAGCATTCAACCACAAACGTTTGTCATGCGTGGTGAAGTGGTACTTGGCCATGAGGTACGTTCGATTACACCATGTGGAAGTCAGCAGCAATATTGGCTCGACCTGCCAAGTGACCAATTTCAGCAAGCACTAAAGCTGGTACGCAGCCCTTATGCTCCTCTGTATGGTGAAGTGGTGGGTCATCTAGCAACAGGCCAGGCAGACGGTTTTGTCGCAGACTACAATGCCCGCTTTATCGTTGACTCAATTAATATTCTTAGCGCTGAAAATCCAAAACGCTGTGATCAACCAGTAAAGCCGACACGTGCATTTGGCAATGAACCGTTTTGGTCAGTTAGCTTTGCCGACAAACAGCTCACCCTGCAAAAGCCTGGCGAAGCGAAACAACAGTTAACACTCAACTCAAGCCGTATTGAATCAGACCGTCGTCGCTATCAATTTGATGAAGGTTGGTTAGAGCTCAATAAGCGTAGCTGTGTCGATGGGATGAGTGATTCCCTGTATGGCTGGAGCTCAACATTAAACCTCGACGGTACGACATATCAAGGCTGTGCCACCTTGTCTAACAAGGATGCCACCAGCAATTGGAGTGGTTTCTACCAAGCGACTTCAACTCAGGCAAGCAACTTTAGTGTCAGCTTGAAGGTCTCGCCAGATCACAGTGCGATAACCACCTACAGCTACGATAATGGTGAATCGGATTCCGTTGAACGTGGTTACTGGCAACAACTTAACCAAGAGCAAATTCAGGTTGTTATGACCCACCATCAACAGCAACCGCTGTTATCTGAACGAATTTTTACTCGTGACGGCAATAAGCTAACCGCAGAGCAGGAAAAAGTGGGCAACATGGTTTATCCGATTGCAGATGGCGGATTAACCTTATTCAAATCGGAACAGACAGGTCAATCCGAGCCAGCAGAATTCAACCCACTCGCGATTCCTGCAAGTGCTGAATTCAACCCTAAGGTAGACAAAACCCTGCGCGACTACTTCCGTGCTAATAATACCGATCCAACTGGTACACGTTATCGCTGGCTTAGCTATGATCTCAACGGTGATGGTGATAAGGAGCTTCTGGTACAACTGGATTGGTGCGGCTCAGGTGGCTGCACTCTCTTGATCTTTGATAACCAACAACAGACATGGCAGTTCAATAGTCGTATTACCCTGGTCAGAACGCCGATCAACGTTGGAACCAACAAACACAATGACTGGCAGGACTTAATTCTGTTTGTCAGTGGCGGCGGTGCGGTACCGAATCAACATAACCTGAAATATGACGGCAGCAAGTACCCACTCAACCCTAGCATGGCACCGGTTGCTAACTATGATGAGATCAGCCAAATTCAGCTCTTTTCTGATGGTTTAACTCCCCATCAACAAGGGATTGCCCTGTGAGTTCAGAAAACGTAAATGAGGGCACTCGTTGCCCTCAATGTCAATTGAGTTACCAGTGTGTGTGTGAATTGCTACCTCATATTGAAGCACCGATACACATTGCCCTGCTAATGCATGAGAACGAGCTGGAGCGTGAAACCAATACAGGTCAGTGGTTACTTAAAAGCCTCAACAGTAGCAGCTGCCATATCTGGAAGCGCACTGAACCATGCCACGAACTACTCGCGATGATAGAGAGTAAAGCGTTTGCACCCTATTTACTCTTTCCGAGCGATGAGAGTGTCTCTATCTCGACAGTTAAGCAGCCAGCGCTAAACGCAGATAAAACGCCGCTATTCATTATTTTGGATGGCACGTGGCAAGAAGCTAAAAAGATGTTGCGTAAGAGTCCTTGGTTGCAAGCTCTGCCACAGGTCCACCTAACTCCGGGCCGGGTATCTACTTATCAGCTAAGACGCAATCAACAGCAAGGGCACCTGTGCACACTAGAAGTCTGCTGTGAGTTACTCACTTCGATGGGTAAAGAGAGCGCCGCTGAGCAACTTCTACACTTCTTTGACCATTATATGCTGGCATTTAAAGCCGACAAAAGTGGTCACGCATTTGAGCCTAAAACAGGCGTTTAGGCTCTGCTAAATAGAAGCCTTGCAGATAGTCTACTCCGAGGCTTTCTGCAATGTTGCACACCTCTACATTGTGGACAAACTCAGCCACTGTTTTAGCGTTGAGAACCTGACACAGCTTGACCAGCTGAGCGGTAATTTGGCGTTGTTTCTCATCTTTATCGATCGTTTTGATCAGGCTGCCATCAAGCTTAATGATGTCTGGCTCAAGGCGAATGATTTCGTCCAGATTAGAGTAACCCGAACCAAAGTCATCGACCATTAATCGCACACCTAACTTCTTAAAGTGACTGCAGATTTCTGCCATACGGCCAAAGTCTTTAATCTGCTCGGACTCGAGCACTTCAATCCCCAACCGATAGGGGTCATTCATCTCAGCGACCGACTGCTCTAGCAGGTATAACGTTTTATCACTGAGCATGTCCTGTGGTGACAGATTAATTGAGAAAGAGTCGTCACGGTTTGCCATGAACTCAACCGTCGAAGTCAGCATATGACGACTCAGACGAGTGTATAGATGAGTCCCTTCAATTATCGGTAAGAAGCGTCCCGGAGCGATGATGTTACCTCCATCTTCAATTCTGACCAGACACTCTTGCGATACTTGCTTTCTCGAGTGAGCAGCAAAGATCGGTTGACTATAAGTAAGAATACGCTTGTTAAGAATTGCGCGACTAACAACGCCCATCAGATCAAGTCTATCCTGGTGTTCAGCGGCAGATAGAGAACAGGCTTTGGCGTTAAACATATGCGTGTTGCGTGCTTTCCCCATACGTCGAGCGTCAATCGATTTCAGCAACAACTCTTCACCCTGAACTTCAGGGAAATCCGCTCTGCTAGCAATGCCGGCGGTAATAGAAACGGACAGATAATCAATCTCAGGTAAGCCATAAGGCTCAAAATTAATGTGTTCAAGCTGCTCAGCAAAGGTCGAAAATTCTTGTCGAATCTGCTCACTGGTTTCATCCGAAGCAAACACTATCGCCCACTCTGCAGGACCAATGTAGTAGAGGTGCTTAACCAAATCACTTCCGTGGCGATTCTCAATATTTGCAGTGATATGTTCCGTCAAATCACGGATCAGCTCATCGGCAACCTGATAACCATACTTCTCGTTAACCTGATGAAAGTTAGACAGCTTGAAAGTGATAATATGTTCGTTGCCCTTAAGGCGTATCAGCTTCTCTTGCAGGGCTACACGATTTTGTAGCCCGGTATGCTTGTCGACTCGATAACTCGCAATCAGGGCTTCTGTCTGCTTTGCCAGCTTCTGTTCGACACCCTGACGGATCTGATTCAGTTCATCAATAGAGTGACGAATGAGGTGGAACAAAGGAGATACCGAAAACTCGTCCTCTCCTTGTAGCGTAATTGCCCGGCGAGAGTCATCTTCGCTGAGGGCGACATAGGTCATGCTGTGATGAAGGGTCTGCTGTCGATCACTACGATAAAACTCGCCCAGACAGTAGGAGCCACAGCTGGCTTCAAACTTGTCGAATAGTTTTATTTCACTCACACCTTCGACAAACTCTAATCGAGACTCGCAGTTATATATAAAAATCGACTCAGGGTTTTTCTCAGCGAGCTGGCTGACATCATGACGAACTTGCTCCAACGTCAATGATGGGTGGTTGTAGCAAATTCGGACCTCATCACCAATCGGAATCGGTTTATCCAACTCAATACTGCCATCAGAGTAAATCTCTCGTGCGCAGCTTATCTCTCCAGAACTGCTTTTCAGCGGAAAACTAAGCATCTGCTCGAGGCCAAGCGTTCGACCTTCAGCCAGTCTGGTTTGAAATATGCGATAGGCGGGTTGATAGTCGAGTGATTTTAATCGACATCCATCCGCATCAGTCACCCTTAATGGCCCACCGACAGGCGTCCATTCAGAGAACGCCCCGCGCCACACTTTCAGACGCTTACTATGCAGCGCTACTGAAACCGAACATTTCTGGTAGGTTTGGGTACCAAACAGTACCCACTCTTCATGTTCGTCGACATTGGCGGCGACTCCCCCGCTAATCGGTACCTGAGTTAGTTCACCAAGAGCGCGATAAAGATTAAAGTCGAGACTACTAATATGCTGGGAAAAACTGATGATGAGTTGCGAATCTTGGCTAAGCGTTAACTCATCACGAATACGGTTTGCGGAACTAATCGGGTTATCACTCAGTTCAACACAAGTCGAGGTTAACCAAGTATGTTCAAAGCAAGAAACGACAACCAGGCTACCCTCATGAGCAATTTGACCATCATAAATGGTATGGCGAGTGCTATGACCTATGATGTGACTATCGACGAGCTGTGCGTCAATTTGCTGCGCATAAGCACAGACCAGAGGTTCTGGTTGCGTTGAAAGGATCTGCACAAGATGAGATAGAGAATCTCCGGCAGGAATATCCTGTAGAAACGCCATTAATTGCTGATCGTTAAAAATCAGCGCCGAATAAGTGCGCATTCAAATAGCCTAAGACGTGTATTATTTATTTACTTATGTCTATACCGTAATGCATGTGCACCTATATGAAAAGGGGAGATTTGGAGAGATGCTATTTACATCTCTCTCAATAACAACAGGTCAGATAATCGGTTTACTTCAACATCTGGTAAAACCTGAGCTTTTTCGCTTTGAAGCAGGTTGGTCGCCTGATCATTAAACCAACATGCTTTCATTCCACTTCGCTTAGCACCCAACACATCAGAGACTAAATGGTCGCCCACATGCAGAATTTGCTGGGCCGGTAGCTTGAGAAACTGCTGGGCTTTATCAAACAATTCTCGATGTGGCTTGGCATAACCATCAGGGCCCGCTTTCAACACCAATGAAAAGTAATCGGACAAACCAATCTTTTGTACATCGACATTACCATTGGTTATCGCCACTAAAGGTATTTGGTCAGCCAGCTCAGCTAACACGCGATGGGATTCTTGAGGGACAGTGAAGTTACTTCGTAGCTCTAGCACACGATCGATCGCCTCATTGGCTGCCTGCTGTGCCTGTTGTTCCTGATAGCCAAGTTGCAACAAGCCTTGCTCTATCTGTTTGTAGCGCCACAAGGTTACATCGTTAGGCAACCAACTATCCTGCTCCGCGAGAGAACGTTTTAAGTCATACCACCAGCTCAATGGTTGAGTTGCGGATACTGGATGTTGTTGATGTAACCACTCGACCATCTGACGTTCAACTTGACGAATGATAGGGCGATTATCATAAAGCGTATCATCGAGATCGAAGGTCATAGCTTTAACAGGTTGCCACTGGCGGTAAAACTGCACGGTTATTTCCCTTTCTTCTTCGCTCTGGGATGAGCCTGGTCATAAACATCGGCTAGATGTTGGAAATCCAGATGAGTATAGATTTGCGTGGTTGAGATATTCTCATGTCCGAGTAACTCCTGCACTGCACGCAGGTTATTGCTCGACTCCAACATATGAGTTGCAAACGAGTGACGCAGTTTGTGCGGACTAATATGACTGGCAACAGACTGCTTCTGCCCCCACTCAGCCATACGTTTCTGCACATTACGGTGCGATATACGCACACCGAGTTTCGATACAAACAGCGCTGTTTCATCACTTTTCGCCAGACTAGAGCGAACTTTAAGCCACTTTGTCACCCACTCTGTTGCCATTCCCGCAAATGGCACCTTACGCTCTTTGTCACCTTTACCGATGACACGTAACTCGCCCGAGGAGAGGCTAACATCCTTAACGTTGACACTCACCAGTTCAGCCAGACGCAGACCAGCACCATACATGAGTTCCATCATAGCCCGATCGCGAACTGCTAACGGGTCATCTTCATTGACCTCAAGTAACTGGCCTACCTCATCAACATCAAGGTTTTTTGGTAATGGGCGCTTTTTACGTGGTGCCGAAACCCCTTTGGCAGGGTTGGCAGCCATTTCACCGCGCAAGATAAGAAAGTCGAAAAAACTACGTAGCGACGATAGACGAGTAGCGATACTGCTCGCTTTCATCCCGTCGCGCATACCTTTACTCGCGATCTGTCTTACCCAGCCCGCATCAACTTGCTGCCACTCTTTGAGGCCTAGGTGCACCAAATGATGCGCCATGGTTTCAAGCTGCTGTTTGTAATTACGCTGGGTGTGGAGACTAAGCCCCTTCTCGCTTCTGAGATATTCATAGAAGCGTTCCAGAGGCTTTTGGAGGCCGTTAGGCAGAGGTGCTACTGATTCGCTCATGGTCTTCACACTGCCAAGGCAGGCTTTCAATAAGGTGGGATAAAACCAGTGCCAGATGACGCAGGAATAAGGTATCCATATGTGGTTGGAAATGACCACCATCGCTACTTGAGAACATCAGTACCCCTTGCAGTGCTTTTTTATATAAAGGTAGCACGACATAAGAGCCCATTTCAGGTGCACGCGAGTTTTCACCAAGTAAGAGTTCACGATCGACTTTGCGCATCCGCCCCAGGTAAGCATCTTTACCATTCAGGTGGTTAGTCGCGAAACGCTGGTAGTTTTCCTTGTTTAAAGAATAATAGCCCGACTCACTATCCAGTAAGCGAACATAGGCCACCAGCCCGAGAGACTTCGCCATCTCTTCGATCGCTTTCACTACTGAAAATAGCGTCTCACATTTCAGGACCTGCTCCTGCAGTTCCATGAACTCATGGAAAGTTCTATCGTTACTCTTCGCCAGAGACATCAAAGAAGTAATTTCTTCCTCGAGCTCTTCTATTCGCTGACGCTGGCGGTTCATTTGCACATGAACCAGCGAAACCGCACCTTGCTCTTGATTGGGTAACGCAAGCCGATCAACCAAATCACGGCGATGAGTAAAAAAGTCTGGATTATCGCGTAGGTACTCGGCGACCACTTCTGCCGTCAGTGCATCCGCTTCAATTTGAGACACGTTGATTCCTTGTTATTTTTATTCTTAGCAGCTTAGCTGACCATCAAACACATGGGTAGCAGGGCCAGTCATATATAGGGGTTTGCCCGGACCTTGCCAGCTAATTTGCAGCGAGCCACCAGGTAGGTTTACTTTAACCTTTTCATCCAAAAGCCCTTGCACGATACCAACCGCAACTGCACCACAGGCACCGCTACCACAAGCTTGCGTCTCTCCCGCGCCACGCTCATAAACTCGAAGGTTTACTTCATCGCGTCGCACAACCTGCATAAACCCAGCATTCACTCGCTCAGGGAATCGTTCATGGGATTCGAGTAGCGGTCCTAAGGTATCAACGTCAGCTGTCGTCACATCATCAACCACAGTGACTACATGTGGGTTGCCCATACTTACTGCACCACAAAACAGGGTTTTGTCATCAGCACGCAGAATGTAGGTTTTCTCAGTCTGCTTGGCTTTAAAAGGAATTTTGCCCGGCTCAAACTCTGGCTCACCCATGTTGACCGTAACCTGATCATCTTCCTCAATGTTGAGTACCATTTTGCCTTTCTTAGTACTCACACTGATGCTGTATTTGTTGGTCAATCCCTTCATTCGAACAAAACGAGCAAAGCAACGGGCTCCGTTACCACACTGTTCTACTTCACTGCCATCAGCATTAAAAATTCGGTAGTGAAAGTCGGTTTCTGGATCGTATGGCGCTTCAACCACAAGTAGCTGGTCAAAGCCCACCCCTGTATGACGATCCGCCAGGCGACGGATCAAATCAGGGGAAAAGAAAATGTTTTGAGTAATGCAATCAACGACCATGAAGTCATTACCCAAACCGTGCATTTTTGAAAAATGGAAATGCATAAGACTTCAATTACTCCGGAAGTACGTTTTCAAGTGCCCACAAGCTTGATAGCTCTTCTCTCTGGCGCACTAAATGAGCTTGATTGCCGTCTACCATCACTTCTGCTGCGCGAGAACGAGTATTGTAGTTCGAAGACATTACAAAGCCATAAGCACCCGCAGAGCGCACCGCCAGCAGATCATTCTCTTCAATCACTAGCGCACGATCTTTGCCAAGGAAGTCACCTGTTTCACAGATAGGGCCAACCAAATCGTAAGTCACCGGTTCACCTTCTCGAGGGCAGACTGGCACAATGTCCTGCCATGCCTGATAAAGCGCAGGACGCATCAGGTCATTCATTGCTGCATCGATAATGGCAAAATTTTTGTGTTCGGTAGGCTTAAGGAACTCGACCTTAGTCAGTAGCACGCCAGCATTTGCTGCAATTGCACGACCCGGTTCAAAGATAAGCTCTAGATCTTGGTGGTTCTCCAAACGACCTAGTAGAGCTTTAGCATAATCAGAAGGCTCCGGCGGTAACTCATCGCGGTAAACCACACCAAGACCACCACCAACATCAAGATGCTCAATGGTGACACCTTGAGATTTAAGATCATCAATCAGCGCAAGCAGACGATCTGTTGCATCGATAAATGGTTCGATGTCTGTTAGCTGAGAACCAATGTGACAGTCAATACCGCGCACATCCAGATGCTCAAGGCTTTGAGCAAACTTGTAGACAGCTGGTGCGCGTTCAAACGCGATACCAAACTTGTTATCACGCAAGCCTGTAGAGATATAAGGGTGGGTATTAGCATCAACATCTGGGTTAATACGTAGTGAAATTGGCGCTTTCTTACCAAGTTCACCAGCAACTTTATTGAGGCGTTCTAGCTCTGGTTCGGACTCCACATTGAAGCATTTGATGCCTAGCTCAAGAGCTCGCTTCATTTCTGCTTCAGTCTTACCAACACCTGAGAATACAACTTTACTCGGTTCACCGCCGGCAGCAATAACTCGTTCCAGTTCACCACCAGAAACAATATCAAAGCCAGAACCTAATCGAGCCAGAGCGTTCAGTACGCCCAGGTTTGAGTTTGCTTTCACGGCATAGCATACCAAGTGAGGATGTTCGCCAACCGATTTATCAAACGCATGCCAATGGCGCTCTAGTGTCGCGCGCGAGTAGACGTATAGTGGCGTACCAAACTGTTGTGCAAGTTCAGTAAGTGCGACATCTTCGGCCCAGAGCTGGCCATCATCCTGATAGTTGAAGTAATCCAAAGTACTTTCCCTTATATTCTGATTCTAATTATTGTGAAGATTGCTCGTTCTGTTGAGCATCTTCAGGCATGTAAAGAGGTCCAGTTTGACCACAGCCAGCTAAGCCAAGGACTGAAAAGATAAATAGAGCTAAGATCGATTTTTTCATTGGTTGTGTCGTGATTATTCTATCAATGCCCCCTATAATCGCACCACACTCAAGAAAAGCAATAGGATAGATTAGATGAACGATACTGAATTTCATCAGTTAGTAGATGTTCAAATGCAAATCATCGAGGAAATGATTGATGATTCAGGTGCGGACATCGATTACGAGACCTCTGGCAACGTAATGACTTTAGAGTTTGAAGACCGTAGCCAAATCATTATTAACCGTCAGGAACCAATGAAAGAGATCTGGTTAGCATCTAAATCTGGTGGCTTCCACTTCGCTTTGGTTGACGGTAACTGGACATGTTCTAAAACAGGTTTAGAGCTTATCGCTATGGTTAAGCAAGAGTGTGAAAAACACAGCGACGAAGAGATCGAATGGGTTTAATTCTTCCGCACACAAGATATTAAAAAAGAGCATCTCAGATGCTCTTTTTTGTATTTGTAGCTAGGCGTTAACTATCTTACTTGGCCTGGAGTAGCTAGCACCGTCATTGCGGTAAGGGACAATATAAGGCTCGTCATCTTCCGGACGGACAATTTGATAGTACTGAGGTAAGTTGAAGTTAATTAACTTCGAAGAGAGCGGATTCTCGTCTTTTACCGAGGTATAGAAGCTATTAACGCTAGCAATCATCTCATCCTTCTCACCCTTAAACTGGTGATAGACCTCAACGCGGTTCGCTTCATCGAGTACATAGATATTGAACCCTTTATCAGTATCTTCGAAGAAGAACTGAATCAGACCTTCACTGGCAAAACCATCTACCACTTCCGGTAGCTGATAGTCCTGCTCTTTATCTAGCATCAGCAAAGGTGAACCTTTGAGCTTATTGGTTGAGATACTACGGTAGAAATCAACGGAGTTTTCTAGCATCTGTACCGAAACACCACGGCGTTCGTAGAACAGACCGTAAGTTTGCTGACCAATGCGCAACGCTTTAAAGCGGCGACGTTTTTCCTGCTCAACGGGTTTCAAGCGCAAATCAATGCACTCTGCCAGCAACTGGTATACTTTATTACGCATCACACCGCGCAAGTTCTTGCTGTAACAGAACACGTCTACCGACTCTGGCGGAATCGCATCCTGGTGCATTTTGCCCAAAACCGTTTTTAAAGCGTCTAGCATCGCTGTCTCGCCTTTAAAGTGCAGAGTGCGCACTTCGTGCCAAGAATTGCGATAAACCAAATCAACACTGCCGACCAAGCATTTCTGTTCCGGGCCAAAACTGAAGATATCAGTGGTTTTAGGATCAAGCTTGAGCGATTTACCATTCAGCTCAGCAGTCGGGTCATTTTCAAAGTTAATGAACATCGCTAGCTGGCTGATCTCACACGGGCTCGCCAACGCCTGCATGGTTGGACGACGTTTACGCAATGAAAAAGTATTACGTAAATCACTCACCATTTGATAAAACTTATCGATATCGAGGTGAGCATCACGAATCACCGAGTGCAAGCGAGTCGACTCAGTAATCAAACCATTAAAGAACGACCAAGCAACCAGCTTACTCAGGTATTCGTTATGTTCGAGCGGTGCCTGACCAATAATTCGATGTGGAGTCAGCGGCTGCTTGTAAAGGTACCAGCCAGACTTGTTGGTACGACCCGGACGTACTTCTATAAAGGTTAGGTCCGATTCGTGCAAATCTGGAGAGATTTGCGGATTAAGCAACGTCACTTTACCAGGCAGAACTTCAAACGCAGCATAGAGCTTACGCGCCAGAATACTGATGTCTTGAGGGCTGATTGCCGAAGTAATGTCGTTACGACGAGCAAACTGAATCAGGTTACGATAGCTCTGCATCAAAGCGTCCAACAACGCATGGTGCACAA
The DNA here is from genome assembly GCF_000189255.1 of Vibrio brasiliensis LMG 20546. Taxonomy (GTDB): domain Bacteria; phylum Pseudomonadota; class Gammaproteobacteria; order Enterobacterales; family Vibrionaceae; genus Vibrio; species Vibrio brasiliensis. The sequence goes on from NZ_AEVS01000112.1 coordinate 21,058, forward strand.
CCTTAACCTGTTCCACTTTCCAGTTACGACGGTCATCAAGCTCTTCAATTACCGATTCTGACCAGTTCCACTGCTGAACGAGTTCGCTCAGAGCCTCGCGACGCCACGCTACCGAACCAACACTTGGCTCTCGCGATAGTTTCTCATGAGTTTTGAGATAGAAGCAGCGACGAACCAAATCAAGACGAGTGGTATCACCAATACGCTCAAGGTAACGTGTCACCTTCTCTAACATCAGGTAATACGCATCCATCCCGTACAGGTCTGGCTCATGGGCAAAGAAGCGTCGTTTAGTATCAATGCTCAGTAACTGAGTATGAGGGTACTCCCACGAATAGGCTTCCAGTAGAATGGCTTTGAGAACCGATTTGTATGGCGAATCTATACTTTTGTAGAGTTGCCAGAGGTTAGAGCCAAAATACTCCTCTGCAGGGATGCGATTCAGCTTGCCAAAGTCAATCCACTTCGAGCAATCGATATATCCATTACTGCACAGGTCTTTCACATATTCGTCGTAGCACTCTTCCATCTCCGGTGGGACGATCTGCCAAAGCAAACGTTGACCAGCGAGACGCACCGCGCTGCGGTAGAACTCATCGAGTAGTAGCAGGTGCTGTGAAGAACCACAGTTATCACCTGTCATTTCTTCAGAATGATTTGAGCGAAAACGTTGCTCATCCATCAAGAAGAAGTTCGCTTCAACCCCCTGGGTTTGTGCCCAGTCAGTGATCAGCAAGCATTTGTTGGTCAGGCTTTCTCTCTCTTCACACCCCATCTCTGGAGAGACACACACCCAGATATCTAAATCACTAGAGGTACTTTGACCGATAGATGACGTACTACCCATAGTGTAGAGACCTAAGATGGCAGGTTCGTCACTACTTGGCAGTGGCTGACCAATAGTCAGTTGGCTATCTTCGACAAATTGCTGCTGAATGTCATTCAACTCAAAGTCGCAAATACCATACGGCACTTGTGCGTCGAAATAACCAGGGAATAGTGGGTGGTTGAAATGAAGAAGAGTTGGGATCAGATGGAAGACTCGTTGACTTGGTAAATCCATAAGAGCCAGCGCACGTTCAATACGTTGCTGGTTAAGGTTATCAAGTCTTTTGGTTAACGTCTTGGTGTAAGCCTGCAAGGGAGCTTCCTTGGTTCATATCCTAGATAGTGCCTGACTAAAAACTGTTCTAAAGCACCAACAAAACGTGATCAATCTAACACTTTTATTTGGATTGGTAAAGAAATGTACGATCTGATCTACACAATTTTGTCCATCTGAAGTTGCCGCTCTTAGTGTGGTACGTAACTGCTATTAATAATAATAGCCTATTTTACAAACGAGACATTTATCACACTCTTTTGATGATTTTGTGCTAGCAAACATCAATCCTTCACCCGAATCAATATGCACTAATGCTTTTTCAGCCGACAGTGGTAGGATTAGCCATTATTTTGGTATCAGTAGAACACTATGACTCAAACAACTCCAATTCGAATCGCTACGCGTAAAAGCCCACTTGCGCTGTGGCAAGCCCACTTTGTTAAAGACGCATTACAAGCAGCTCACCCAGGTTTGGAAGTTGAGCTAGTAACCATGGTTACCAAAGGCGACATTATCCTCGATACCCCACTCGCCAAAGTTGGTGGTAAAGGTCTGTTCGTTAAAGAGCTTGAAGTGGCAATGCTTGAAGGTCGTGCTGATTTAGCAGTCCACTCGATGAAGGATGTTCCAGTCGATTTCCCTGAAGGTCTTGGTCTGGTCACAATTTGTGAACGTGAAGATCCTCGTGACGCGTTTGTTTCAAATACCTATAACAGCATTGATGAACTTCCTCAGGGTGCCGTTGTGGGTACATGTAGTCTGCGTCGTCAATGCCAGATTAAAGAAGCGCGTCCAGACCTGATTATTAAAGAACTGCGCGGTAATGTAGGTACTCGTCTGGGTAAACTTGATGCTGGTGACTATGATGCAATCATTCTGGCGGCAGCGGGTCTTAAACGTCTGGAACTAGAAGAACGTATTAAGAGCTTTATCGAGCCAGAACAATCACTACCTGCTGTAGGACAAGGCGCTGTTGGTATCGAGTGTCGCTTAGACGACGATCGCTTGATCAAGCTGCTAGAGCCACTTAATCATAAAGAAACCGCAGACCGTGTTCTATGTGAACGCGCAATGAACCTAACACTTGAAGGTGGTTGTCAGGTACCAATTGGTAGCTACTCTCTTATTGATGGCGACAACATCTGGCTGCGTGCTTTAGTCGGTGAGCCAGACGGTTCGAAAATCGTTCGTGGTGAGATCCGTGGTTCTCGTACAGATGCCGAAGCGCTAGGCGTTGAACTTGCGAACCAGCTACTGGCAGACGGTGCAAAAGAGATTTTGACCAAGCTATACGCCGAGCACGAGTAACACGCTATGGCAGTACTGGTCACTAGGCCGGGACAACAAGGCCTTTCCTTATGCCAGCAATTATCAGAGGTTGGCGTTGCTAGTCATCACCACCCTCTGATAGCCATCCAGCCCGGGGAACAATTAACCGGGTTGGAGAAGCGACTTGCTGAAGTGGACATTATTATTGCTGTCAGCCAGCACGCTGTGACAGCGAGCAACCATTTCCTTTCACAACTGAGCCGAACTTGGCCTTCACACCCTATCTACCTTGCCGTTGGTCAAAAAACTGCACATGTTTTAAGCAAAGTTAGCCAACAAAAAGTACACTACCCAGAAATTAGTGACAGTGAGCATCTGCTTAAGCTAGATGAACTACAAAACGTCACCAACAAAAAAATACTCATCTTACGTGGTAATGGTGGACGTGAACTGATCTTCGATACACTCGCAACCCGAGAAGCCAGTGTCGAATATAGGGAAGTATACAAACGAGAAAACCTAGCTTTCCGCTCAGATTTATTAGTGCCAATCTGGCAAGATGAAAACATTAATCAATTAGTCATAACCAGTTCAGGTCAGCTCGACTACTTTATCTCGCAGTTTACTAAAGAACATCTGGACTGGTTATTTACGCTCCACCTTTACGTACCGAGTGAGCGTATAGCGCAACAAGCACGAGAAGTCGGTTTTAAAGTTGTCACCAATACTTTCAGTGCCTCGAACCAAGTGTTATTGGCTGCTCTCCGGCCAGACGAAACAGGACAATAAGTCATGACAAGCAAAAATAACAACGAAAACATTGCCCCTGACCAAGAAAAAGACAAGGCAGCGGAAGCAAGCAAATCAGAAACTAAAGCGTCTACAGAAACAAAGGTAGAGACTTCTGAGCCAACAGCACCCCCTGCGGCAGAGTCAAAACCTAGCGGAGCAGCGAAAGCTCAGGCTGAAGAGAAACAGGGCAAGCGTGGTGTTAAGCTTGCGACTGTCGCCATCGTCATTTCGGTTCTTTTTGGTGGTGGCCTAACCTTCCAAATGCAGCAAAAGAACGCAGAATACCAAGCGCAAATTAGTGCATTACAAACTCAACTGCAGCAAACTCAAAACTCAGTTCAGTCAGAACTAGCAGCGACCCAGCAGCAGGCTATCGCCAAAGCAACGGAAATCACTCATCGCGCTGAAACAGTATTAGCTCAGCAACAGAAAAGTATTGAAAGCCTTCAAGTTGCTGTTGCCGATGTAAAAGGACGTCGCCCGAATGACTGGCTACTCGCTGAAGCCGATTACTTAGTTAAGCTTGCTGGTCGCAAACTCTTTCTTGAACACGACGCAGTGAGCGCAACCAAGCTGATGGAAAGTGCAGACCAACGTATCGCTGCACTGAACGATCCAAGTTTGGTTCCACTGCGCAAGGCAATGGCGAACGATATTACTAAACTAAAAACCATCCCACTGGTAGATCGTGAAGGTTTAGTTCTACGCATTACTGCCCTACAGCAGCAGGTAGATAAACTGCCTCTAGCTAACGCTCTTCTTCCTGAAGCAGAGCAGCAGCAGAAACCTGTAGTGTCAGAAGACATCTACGACTGGCAAGATAACCTGCTTACGTCACTAAAAGATTTCTCAGAGAACTTCATCACATTCAGAACTCGCGATGGCAATGTGATTCCATTGCTTTCTCCTCAACAACACTTCTACTTAAAAGAGAACATTAAAGCTAAGTTGGAAACTGCGATTAAAGCTGTCTACGTCGAACAGCAAGAGATCTACTCAACAGCTCTGACGACAGCAGACAAATGGTCAACAACCTTCTTTAACCAAGACTCAAATGAAGTGAAAGAGTTTAACAAAGCTCTAGAACTATTAAGCTCGCAGAAAGTACAGGTTGACTACCCAGTGAAACTGGAAACACAGCAGAACCTTTCTGATGTTATTCGTGAACGCCTACGTCGTGAGGTTACGACCCTAGTCTCGGAGGATAAATAATGTTTCGACTCATCTTCCTCTTTGTTGTGCTCGGGCTAGGACTTTTTGTCGGCACCCAGTACGCTGGTCAGCAAGGTTACGTTCTGATCTCTATCGCTAGCAAAACGATCGAAATGAGTGTTACCACACTGGTAATCTTCGTTATTGCTGCTCTGGCAGCCCTGTTCGGTCTGGAATACCTTGTCAAAAAGGTATTCTACGCAAGCTCAGCAACATGGAATTACTTCAGTGTACGTAAGATGCGCCGCTCTCGCCGCTACACTAACGAAGGCATCATCAAATTGCTTGAAGGTGATTTCAAACAGGCTGAGAAAAAAGTGACGCGTTGGGCCAACCATCATGATATGCCACTTCTCTGTTACCTGGTTGCCTCTGAAGCAGCACAAGGTATGGGTGATGATGCTCAGCGCGATCGTTACTTAGAGCTGGCAGCACAGCAAGATAACTCTCAACTTGCTGTCGAACTGACACGAGCGAAGCAGCAAATTCGCGACGCTAAGTACAACGAAGCGCTTGAAACCCTAACAAGCCTCAAAGCAAACTACGCCAATAACATGATCGTGCTTAACCTACTTAAGCAGGTCTACATCGAACTCAAGCTATGGCAGCCACTATTGGATCTGCTACCTAAGCTAGTGAAAAGTAATATCGTTACTAAGGAAGAGCAAGAACCATTAGCCCAGCGCGCACAATGCGGCTTGCTAGCTGAAGTTGCAGAGCAGAAAGGCAGTGAAGGTCTAATCGCGCATTGGAATGCGTTACCCCGCAAAGTGAAAGCTGACTCCCACCTAGTAGAGTGTTTTGCCAAACAGCTTATTAACCGTCAGGCAGATAGCGAGGCATTTACTTTAATTAAAGAGACACTGAAGAAGCATCCAAACTCAGATCTCTACCGCCTGCTACCAGAGCTTAAGCTGTCAGATAGCCACCCAGTCGTCACCTTCCTTGAAGGTGTGCTTAAAAAGGATGCTAACAACGCTCAAGCTAACAGCGCGCTCGCTCAATTCCACTTACGCAATGAGAACTGGAGTCGTGCTCAGCAACACCTGGAAAAGGCACTTTCAGTGCGCTCTAACGTTTCAGATTACGGACTGCTAGCAGATGCGTTAGAAAAACAAAACCTAACCAAAGCAGCTCATGAAGTATCGAAGAAAGCACTCACCTTAGTCAGCGAACCCGCTGCTTAACAAGACGAGTACTTCGAAAGCCACCTAGTCAGGTGGCTTTTTGTGGGCGAGAGACGAGAGACGAGAGACGAGAGACGAGAGACGAGAGACGAGAGACGAGAGACGAGAGACGAGAGACGAGAGACGAGAGACGAGAGACGAGAGACGAGAGACGAGAGACGAGAGACGAGAGACGAGAGACGAGAATATTATCTCTTCGCAGGGACAAGTCCTGTCAACACCTTTGTACTAAAGGTTCTTTCACCATTCTACCAGCCCCAACCTCACGGAGGACGAAGTCCGTACCAGTTATCTAGCAGCGAAGCGATCAATAGGGCGCAGCCCGTTCCAAAATCCAAGAGGACGAAGCCCGATCCAGTTTTCCAGCAGCGAAGCGTTCCCGTTATCTCGAAGGACGAAGTCCGCTCTAAACTCTCGCAGGGCGAAGCCCGATCTCGGAGCGAAGCGTTCTATATCTCGTTCTAAAACGACGAAAGCCTAGTCGTAAGACTAGGCTTTCTGAATAAGTGGCGGACGGCGGGGACGCCTAGTCTGGGGTTGCAGGCAACCGGGACTCGTTGGTCGAAGACCAAAATAACCTGATAGAAACGAAAAGACCTCAGCATTTCTGCTGAGGTCTGGAA
>NZ_AEVS01000111.1 GCF_000189255.1 Vibrio brasiliensis LMG 20546
TTTTTTAATTAATTCTAATATATCCGTTTCACTCTAATTGAGGCGGATATATCTGCATGGTCCAAAATATAATATTATAATAATTAAACTTATTATAATATTATATTTAAGTTATTTACATCTAGCTTATATTATGATTTGCAGTTTCATTTATATTAACAGTATTATTCTTACATTCATTATAGATAACCACCTACGTTAAATTTTAAGTAATTAAATTATTTTAATTTAATTACTTATTTTTGACAGGTTATTATAATGAATTCTTATTTTAAAGGTTTACTTATTTTATGTGCGATGACACTAACAGGTTGTGGTAGTGATGAAGTCTCGGATAATAAAAATAACAATATAGATACCGTTGTTCCGACTCCTGATTTTACTCCAGAGCAAGAGGTGACCGACCCAAATACTGATGTGCCTATAGAGCCAGATAATCCAGTTGTTCCTCAAGAACCAGACGACCCACTTGTTCCTGAAGAACCTGATGAGCCAGTTGTCCCCGAAGAGCCAGAACAAGAGTTAGTTAACTTTATTCGCCCCTGGGTAATAAATAGCGATCAAGATTATCTCAGTGAAAATAACGTAACATACAACATTGAAGCGTCACTTATACAAGTAGATGCTAACGTTACATATACAGAAAACTTTGAGCAATTGGATAATGATGGTAATAAAATTTATGGATTTGATGATATTACCTTTGAGTCAATCGGGCTCAATGAATATTTTATTACTAATAATACTCCCGACAAGATCTCTAAATTAGTGATTAGTTCTAGTAGCTATGAAACTCCGGTGTTATTAGTTCTAAATAACATGATATCACCATTTAGCCGAACTAGAGTGACATTCCAAGAAAATATATCTGACATAACACTAATAAACACAATGGCTATGTTTCTTCCGAGTATTACTTTATCTGGAGACGTTTCTGCCCAGCAAGGAACTCAATGTAGTAGTGTGTGCTTTAGTGAACCAAACGACCAACAAGCTGAAGTGTACGGGATTATAACTGGTAATCTGCACAAGGCCATGAACCATAAGAGCTTTTTGCCTGAAATGATCGATTTTTATCGAGAGGACTGGTGTGCGGCGAATGGGAGGAATTGTAATTCTGATATTGCCAATGTTTTCTATCTACGCCTGGGTTCTAAAGGGCATCAGTTAGGTCTAAAAGTATTGGCTGGTCCTTACTCTTCTGATGGAACCGGTTCGGGTGTGTTTCCATCTTTAGATGGCGTAACAACAAGTACTTCAGGTTGGGCTGCTATCTGGCGCAACTATATTACTGAAGGAGCTGCGAACTCAAGGCCTTATGCGAGTAGAACACAGGAAGGTTTGTTCCATGAAGTTGCGCATGGATACGGTTTCATCGACCCGTTTGGGATGACTGAAGACGGATTCTCCGTTCGTTACGGTTCTGATTTTATCGGAAGCGGCCAGTATTTTACTCCTAATGAAGTGGCAGAAGTCAGTGAACTGAAGCCATCGTCAATAGTGCCAATACTCGTTGAAGCAGGTAACAAGCGGATCAAATACAAGTTGATGAAGCTCGAGAGTAAGTATGATATTTCTACGGTTTATTCGCGAGTGATTACTGAGGAAAGACTGGTTCGTAAAGATAGATTCAGTGTGGAGAACAATGAGTTGTTTTATGAACTGGAGCTTGAAGAGCTTCCTCAAAAGGCGCTTGTCATTCAGTTTTATGATGATGCAACGGACAGAGTATCGACTACTCGAGAGTTTGCAAATTTCTATTACCAGAATGGCATCACTGCTGAAGGTAGTTCGTTAACTTTCTATGAACTACCAAGTCCAGCTACTCAAGGCGAGCTTTACGGCAATATCAATACTGTTTGTCAAACATATATACAGGGAAGTTTGGGGGCGACTAGGGCACAATATCAGACACTTTGGAGTGCTAATAACTTCAACCCAGACCAACTGAGAAGTACTTACTATGCTTCATCCGATATGATACTGGATACCAATATAGCCCAGTTGCAAGCACACTACCGTATCAATATGAAAGCGACCGACGCTTTCACAATGACAATTCCTGGTGGAACGTCGAATATGATTGATAGTTCTGATGGTGTTTTATGTGTTAAGTAATCAAATAAAGGCCCTTACTGAGTAAGGGCCTTTAAGTGTTTCTAGTGGTTATTCAATATTCTGGATCTGCTCGCGCATCTGCTCGATAAGTACTTTAAGTTCAACCCCAGAAGCGGTGATATCAGTACTGATTGATTTAGACGCCAGCGTGTTTGACTCACGGTTAAACTCTTGCATCATAAAGTCTAAACGACGGCCGCAAGCTCCGCCTTTCTTGAGGATGTTAGTCGCTTCTTTGACGTGCGAGTCTAGGCGGTCTAGCTCTTCAGCCACGTCAGATTTTTGCGCTAGTAGGATCAGCTCTTGCTCTACGCGTGATGAATCTAGCTCAATTTTTGCTTCTTCAAATTTTGAGAATAGGCGCTCACGTTGCCACTCTAAAATTTCAGGCATACGTGCACGCACTTTGACCACTTCTTCGGTGATTGCATCTAAACGCTGAACGATAAGCGCTTTCATGTTTTCGCCTTCACGGCCTCGAGCTTCAATAAATTCACTAACCGCTTCATCAAAGCCAGTTAGTAGATCCTTGTTAATCGCATCCATATCTTGCTCAGGTGTTTCCATCACACCTGGCCAGTTCATTACTTGGAAAGGGTTAAGGCGGCTCTCTTCACCAGTCATCTTCATCACTTGGTTCGCAGCATTGATTACCTGTTGTGCTAGTCCTTCATTGATGTTTAGCTCGCCCTTAGCTGCAGGGTTTGCTTCAAAGCGCAGAGCACACTCTACTTTGCCGCGCGCCAAGCGCTTACGAAAGCGCTCACGCAGTACAGGCTCTAAGCCACGAAACTGTTCTGGCAGGCGGAAGTAGGTTTCCAGATAGCGTTGGTTAACACTACGAATTTCCCATACTGCTGTGCCCCAATCGCCTTTCACTTCTTTACGTGCGTAGGCTGTCATACTGTAGATCATCGAATTTTCCTGTTTAATCATCTTTGAAAATAACGCGAGGCAATAGTAGCACAGATCCTAGCTGCGATAGGCGAGTGACTAGAGAATAACTCGCGGGTTGCGCTTCTCGTTACTCGAAACTAGGAGCTCGCGACTAACTATGCTATCATCCTGCTCCAACCAAAAACGTCTCCCCCTTCATATAAGGTAGATGCCCATGCGTCCAAACGATCGCAAGGCGGATCAAGTTCGCCCAATCAAAATTACTCGTAACTACACAGCTTATGCAGAAGGTTCTGTATTGGTTGAATTCGGCAATACAAAAGTACTTTGTAATGCGACCGTTGAAGAGAACGTTCCACGCTGGCTAAAAGGTCAGGGTAAAGGCTGGGTAACAGCTGAGTACGGTATGCTGCCGCGTTCGACACACTCGCGCATGCGTCGTGAAGCGGCAAGTGGCAAGCAAGGTGGACGTACAATGGAAATCCAACGTCTGATTGCTCGTAGCTTACGTGCAGTGGTTGATCTGGAAGCAATGGGCGAAATCATGGTGACTGTAGACTGTGATGTAATCCAAGCGGATGGCGGTACCCGTACTGCGTCTATCTCTGGTGCGAGCGTAGCGATGGCGGATGCATTCCAGCACTTAGTTGAGAAGGGCAAGCTAAAAGCGAATCCAATGAAAGGCCACGTAGCGGCGGTTTCTGTTGGCATCTTGGGTGAGGATATCCTTTGTGATCTTGAGTACACAGAAGACTCAGCAGCAGATACAGATATGAATGTGGTTATGACCGAAGATGGTCGTATGATCGAAGTTCAAGGCACGGCAGAGGGCGAACCGTTCACCCATGCAGAGCTGATGAAGTTGCTTGAGTCGGCAACCAAAGGTATTACCGAGATCGTAGCGGCGCAGAAGGCGGCGTTAGAAAATTGATTTAGATAGCTCCCATCACGGGGGCTATTTTTTTATCAAGATTTAGTTAAGGCTAAGTTTTGACCTGTTTATAAACCGTCTAGAAAACTAGACCTTTTATTTAGAGAGAAAGTAATGAAAGCATACCAGCGTGAATTTATTGAGTTTGCATTAGAAAAGGAAGTACTGAAGTTTGGTGAGTTTACTCTGAAGTCCGGTCGTAAGAGCCCTTACTTCTTTAACGCTGGTCTTTTTAATACTGGTCGTGACTTAGCGCGTCTGGGTCGTTTCTACGCAGCTGCGCTAGCGGATTCTGGCATTGAGTTTGACGTACTATTTGGCCCTGCGTACAAAGGTATTCCAATTGCGACAACGACAGCAGTCGCGCTAGCGGACCACCACGATGTTGATACGCCATACTGCTTCAACCGTAAAGAAGCAAAAGATCACGGTGAGGGTGGCAATCTAGTCGGTAGCGCACTCGAAGGCCGTATTATGCTTGTAGATGATGTGATTACTGCCGGTACTGCAATTCGTGAGTCGATGGAGATCATTCAGGCAAACGGTGCTGACCTTGCGGGTGTTCTTGTGGCAATTGACCGTCAAGAAAAAGGTAAAGGTGAGTTGTCTGCGATTCAGGAAGTTGAGCGTGATTTTGGTTGTGCGATTATCTCTATCGTCAGCCTGACTGATCTGGTTACCTTCCTTGAAGAAAAAGGTACCGATGCCGAGCATCTGGAAGCAGTAAAAGCGTACCGTGCTGAGTACGGGATTTAGAGACTGATATTCGAGAGCGGCTTAAAGAACGCTACGCTTCGAGAACGGGCTCCGCCCTGCGAGATTCTAGAACGGACTTCGTCCTCCGAGAGGTTGAGGCTGGTAGAACGGTGAAAGAACCTTTAGTGCAAAGGTGTTGACAGGATTTGTTCCTAGAGAGAGATAATAAATCAGCTCTCCAGCGTAGCTAAACAAAAAGGGTTGACGTTTGTTCGTCAACCCTTAAATATTTTAGCCTGGTTAGCTACCATCGCCACGGTGTGAATTATCATAGATTTCACGACCATCTCGTTGGGTCTTAAGTAGAGATAAGTTCCACATATATTGCTCTGGGCGTGGGCGAACCAGATCCTCAATCGCTTGGTTCATGGCGCGAGCATCCGTCTCTTCATCACCTGTCGGGAAGTTCTCCAGAGCGGGAAGAATATGGACTTCATATTTACCAGTTTTGTCATTGTAAGCCGGTAGAATCGGTACGACCTTAGCTTTTGACAGACGAGCCATCTTACCGAAGCCCTTTAGTGTTGCTTTCTCTGTAGCAAAGAAAGGCACGAAGACTGAGTTAGCCGGACCAAAATCTTCATCTGGTAACCAGTAGCCCAGGTAGCCATCTTTGATAGAGCGAACAAACGGCTTTACCCCTGCTTCACGAGCAAAGATGCGACCACCATATTGCATGCGCTGTACCTGCATTAGCCAGTCGCCAATCGGGTTACGTTGCGGCTTCATAATGGTTGTTACTTTGTAGCCCTTAGCTGCCAGCATTACTGCTGGGTAGTCAACGGCCCAGGCATGTGGCGCGAGGATAATGACATTTTCACCAGCATCCAGGAGCGGCAGGATATTTTCCTCACCAATCATAACGCCACGGTTTTGGTTGTGCTTAGTCGAACGAACCAAAAATTCAGAGTAGCCTAATAGGTACTGAGCGGCTTTTACAAAAGTCTCTTCGAGGATCTCTTGGCGTTCTTGCTCTGATTTCTCAGGGAAGCAGTATTCTAAATTCACTCTCGCACGACGAACGACTCGGCCATTCTTTTTAACTGCAAAAACAGACAGTTTACGCGCAAGGGTGTCTCTCCAGCGATATGGCATAAAAGCAAAGAGTGCGGCGAAGAAAATACCTATCCATGTGCCCCAATGTTTTGGGTGGAGAAATGACCACTCAAAAGTCGGGTTATGCAGGTGTTTATCGATGCTGTTTTTTTCGTTGGTGCTCATTCAGCGACGCCTTTGTTATTTATAACGAGAGTTGGTCAGGGCATGGTCTGGTAGCGATTTATAGCGCTTGTGTAACCACATCCACTGTTCCGGTGCGCGCATGATAATCTCTTCTACGAATTTATTCATGTAGGCAGCGGCCCCAACTTCATCTTTTTTAGGGTAATCAGGCTCTATATCGCGATCGGCGATGATTTCATATTTCCCTTCAGCGTTTCTAAAACCAGAACCCGGTACGATGGCACACTTACTGGTGTATGCAAGAATGCTGGTTCCTGTTGTTGTACAGGCCTGTTCCACGGCAAAGAAAGGAACAAACACTGACTTGTTATGACCATAGTCTTGATCAGGTAAATAGAACAGACGATGGCCATCGCGCAACACGCGGATCATCTGCTTGATATCACGTCGATAAACCAACTGGTTACCATTGTGGCTGCGCCCACGGTATTGAATGAACTCATAGGCAGGGTTGCTGTGCGGGCGGTAAACGCCGAAGCCTTGAAGGCCAAGCACACCGAATGCACGAGCGGTAATCTCAAGGTTAAGTGCGTGAACACAGCAGAGCAGAGCGCCCTTACCTTCTTTATCGAGTCGTCTTAGTTGTTCGACATCTTTAGCAACCAAGATGCGTTTAAAGCGCCACGTAGGCCAGAACCAAGTGATACCCGTTTCAATCAGCGCCATACCCGTGTTCTTAAAGTTCTCTGTCACCATGTTGTCGATCTCTGACTCTGATAGGTCAGGGAAAGAGAGTTCCAGATTGCGTTTAGCGATATGAACACGTGATTTACCGACTCGCTTGCCAAGTAGTCCAATGCCACGGCCAATGCGGTATAGCACGGCATACGGGAGGATATTGACGATTAAGGCGAGTAATCCAAAGCCAAACCAGACACCCCAGTATTTCGGGTGCATTAGGGCGATAGAAAACTTAGGTTTTTCAACGGTGGTTCTGTTAGTCATAGCTATTACTTAATTTGTGCGCTCAGTAGCGCCCAGTATTCTTCGAAATTAGCGGTTGGCTGATATTTAAAGTCACTGCGAACAAATCGATTCAGGCTGCCTTCTACTTGACCTAGTAGCTGTGCGGCCAGAACTTTTTCATCGACTGGGAAAGATTTCCCTTCACGTAGCATACGTTCACGTAAAATCTGACGAATTGAGGTCTCGATTCGTTCAAATAGCTGGTTGATACGATCGCGCAGGCGCTCGTTTTCAAACATTAGTGCGTGACCTGACAGGATACGGCTCAAGCCTGGGTTACGCTCAGCAAAGGCTAAGATTAACTGCAATACTAGGCGAATTCGCGTCAGAGTGTCTTTCTCTTCATCGAGAATACGGTTAATACGTGACATAAGAGACTCTTCGATAAACTCGATTAAGCCTTCAAACATCCGAGCTTTACTTGGAAAGTGTCGATATAGCGCGGCTTCTGAAACGCCAACTTGTTTAGCGAGTTTTGCGGTTGTAATACGTGAAGCACCTTCGTTGGACTCCAGCATTTCAGCCAATGCTTGCAAAATTTCATCTCGGCGGTTGGTTTTTCGTGTTCCGGCCATGAAGCTTTCCTTATTGTTACCATTCTGAATAAAAAGGGTTTGAGCAGCGTAGTACTCAAACCTGACAACCTATGACATATCCTTTTGTCGCGGTGTTCTATCCTCAGTGAGGGTAGAGTGCGCTTTAAGCGTCGAGTTTTTCCGCGACAGTCATAATAATTTGGTGCGCTATTTGTTGTTTTGATGCAAGGGTAAGTGATTGCTTACCATCGTGCCAGTATACGGTGATTGCGTTGTCGTTGCTATTAAAGCCTTGACCTTCAACCGAGACATCATTGGCACAAATTAAATCCAGTTTCTTTTTGACCAGCTTGCCTCGAGCGTAAGTCTCCACGTCTTGAGTCTCAGCAGCAAAACCGACTGTAAAGGGTCTGTTTTCCGTCAGAGCTGCGACAGAGGCGATGATGTCCGGGTTCTTAACCATGCTGATAGTCATTTGGTCGCTATCATCGGTTTTCTTAATTTTTTGCTCTGCAACAGTCGCTGGTCGGTAATCTGCTACGGCAGCGCAGCCAATAAATACATCGTTTGTTGTTGCATGCTGCATGGCTGCGTCATACATACTCTGTGCGCTGTCTACATCAATACGCTCAACGCCAGCAGGGGTTGCCAGAGAAACCGGACCTGCAATCAATGTGACTTTAGCGCCAAGTTTATTCGCCGCTTCAGCTAAGGCAAAGCCCATTTTTCCTGAGCTGTGATTTGAGATATAGCGGACAGGATCAATTGCCTCGCGAGTTGGTCCCGCTGTAATGACAACGGATTGGCCTTTTAGAGGTTTATCTGCGAAAAACTGCTCGCACAGCTCAACCAGCTGCATTGGTTCTAGCATTCGGCCAGGACCAACATCGCCACAAGCTTGTTCACCTGCAGCAGGGCCCCAGATGTGCATACCACGGCGTTCTAGCGTGGCAATGTTCTCTTGAGTCGCGATGTTTCGGTACATCTGCTGGTTCATAGCCGGTGACACCGCGATTGGTGAATCAGTGGCTAATACCAAGGTTGTTAGCAGGTCATTACCCATACCTGCACTCATGCGTGCGATGAGATCTGCGGTTGCTGGTGCAAGGAGAACCAAGTCGGCCCACTTAGCTAACTCAATATGACCCATTGAGGCTTCTGCCGCTGGATCGAGCAGACTATCAGAGACCGGTCTGCCAGAGACTGCCTGCATTGTAAGTGGGGTGATGAACTCTTTTGCAGCGTTAGTCATAACGACCTGAACTTGTGCACCACGTTCAATTAATCGGCGTGTTAGTTCGGCACATTTATAAGCAGCGATACCACCACTAATACCTAAAAGGATCTTTTTGCCTGCGAGTGTTTGCATGATGATCTTCCTTAAAATTTCTGCCCGTAAGATACCATGGTGAACAATTGTGTGCCTAGAGTCGCCATCTGAGTTATTGAATTTGGAACATGATGGTTATCAAAATATGCCCTACTAAAGACAACTTAATTGTTACTAATAGATGCCAATTTGTTCTCGGTTCTCCCTATCGAACCTCTAGCTCAGCGATAGTTTTGATTAATCTGGCCGTAATAGGTCGATAGAGATGAAGGAGCGATAAATGAAAGCAATACCTAAAGCATCGATGCCACGAGAGAAGTTGCTCTCACATGGACCACAAGCGCTTACCGATGCGGAATTGCTGGCGATATTTCTCCGGACTGGCACTCACGGAATGAATGTCTTAGCCCTATCAGACCACCTAATTAGCGAATTTGGCTCATTACGTAGTCTGTTTTCTGCCAACCTCGAACAGTTTTGCCGCTATAAAGGCTTAGGTGTGGCTAAATATGTTCAACTGCAAGCTGTCCTCGAGATGACCCAGCGTTATTTAGCAGAGTCTCTACAGCGTGGCGAGGCTTTGACCAGCCCTCAGCAGACAAAGTTGTATCTTTCTGGCTTACTCAGAGATAAACAAAGAGAGGAGTTCTACGTTCTTTTCTTAGATAACCAGCATCGGGTGATTTGTGGCGAGCCACTATTTCAAGGCACGATAGATGCCGCTTCCGTCTACCCTAGGGAAGTAGTCAAACGAGCTTTAGAGCATAACGCGGCCGCTTTAATTCTGGCGCACAATCATCCTTCAGGTATTGCAGAACCGAGCCAGAGTGACCGTAGGATAACGCGCAGAATCATAGACGCGTTGGATCTCGTCGATATTCGAGTGCTTGACCACTTTGTTGTTGGCGATGGGGAAATTGTTTCTTTCGCGGAACGTGGCTGGATATAGTTTAGTTTCGAGGGCGGCTGGTGGATCGATTAGATAGGTAGATAAGCCGATTGCGAGGTTGATTAGCAGTAAATCTACAACTGTTAAGTCACTAAAATCTTTCTAGGAACCAGGCATTAGAATCTAGAAACGACTATTTTCTGTGATTTTGTTTAAGTTTTGGTTGTGGGAACGTCGATTTCTGCTACAATCGCCCGACATTTTTTAGCACATAAATCAGCTCTGCCTAAAAAAGATCAGGAAAACCTGTAAAAAGGATCTGTTCGGGTCTTGAGCAATGCTACTCAAGTTAGTATAATGCGCGACCTTTGATAGCCTTGTATGGGTTTCCATAGCGGTATAAGACCTCAAACTTCTAATTTAGAAACTGAGAGGTTCGGCCACCAAGGTTGATATCGAGCTGAAACGATTTTGGAGAAGACATTCATGTCACGAGTATGCCAAGTAACTGGTAAGCGTCCAGTAACGGGTAACAACCGTTCACACGCACGCAATGCTACTAAGCGTCGTTTTCTGCCGAACCTACAAACTCATCGTTTCTGGGTAGAGAGCGAAAAACGTTTTGTTAAACTACGTCTATCTGCTAAAGGTATGCGTATCATCGACAAGAAAGGCATCGATGCTGTTCTTGCTGATATCCGTGCAAACGGCGAAAACGTTTAAGAGGAAATAGACAATGGCAAAGAAAGGCGTACGTGAGAAAATCCGTCTAGTATCTTCTGCAGGTACTGGTCACTTCTACACGACTGATAAGAACAAGCGTAACATGCCAGGCAAATTTGAGATCAAGAAATTTGATCCAGTAGTTCGCCAGCACGTTATGTACAAAGAAGCTAAAATCAAGTAATTGATTCTTCTTTGAACTTCCTTCGGGAAGCGTGAATTGAAACCCAATCATAGCAATATGGTTGGGTTTTTTATTGCGTGAAGATCCAGAGCGGGCTGCGCCCATAGAGAACGCTGCGCTTCGAGAACGGGCTCCGCCCTGCGAGATTCTAGAACGGACTTCGTCCTCTGAGAGGTTGGGGCTGGTAGAACGGTGAAAGAACCTTTAGTGAAAAGGTGTTGACAGGAGTTGTCCCTACGAAGAGATAATAAGTTCGTCTCTCGTCTCTCGTCTCTCGTCTCTCGTCTCTCGTCTCTCGTCTCTCGTCTCTCGTCTCTCGTCTCTCGTCTCTCGTCTCTCGTCTCTCGTCTCTCGTCTCTTTTTCTGCTATTTTTTAGTAAGTTAATAGCCGTGAAGAATTGAATCATGCGAGTCTCTCCAAAACGCCGTAGACGTTGGAACAACATACTAATACTGGGCATCATAGCTTTTATTGGTCTGCTTAACCTGCCGACGTTGATCAAAACCTATCTGATTGATGAGCCTGTCGTTGAAAGCCAGTACCCATATCTGCTCAATCCCAATGCAGAGTTACAAGCGTTGCACTTCTCAAGTTGGTCTCTGGAGAAGAATCAAGGTCGCTGGCGTAGTACTATTCCAACATCCATATCGGAACAAGAGCTTGCTGAGCGTTGGCAGGGTTTGGTCGGAACTGAAGTGACTCAAGCAAACTTCGATAGTTTGAAACCCCAGTTAACATCTCCTCAATCGATTGAGGCTTGGTATATCGATCAGGAAGAGCCGCAAAGGATCACCTACTATCAAACTCCACAGTTTTGGTTGTTGAAAAATTGGCAGGACAAGTGGATAGCGATCTCGGTGGAAAGTGCGTATCTTGTTCCGAGCGAGTTTTAATCACCTTGATTTGCTGTGTTCCCCAAAAAACAATCTACAGAAACTCGAAACTCGAAACTCGAAACTCGAAACTCGAAACTCGAAACTCGAAACTCGAAACTCGAAACTCGGAACCGTACATGCCTGAATTACCTGAAGTTGAAGTAAGCCGAATGGGAATTACTCCCCATCTAGTCGGTGAAACTGTTGCCAAAATTACTTTTCGTACGCCAAAGTTGCGCTGGGATATTCCTGCAGAGCTAAAGCAGATGGAAGGGCAGGTGATTCGCAATATCTCTCGCCGTGCCAAATACCTACTTATTGAGACCGATATCGGTAGCGCTATTGTCCACTTGGGTATGTCAGGCTCGTTGCGGGTACTTGATGCTGAGATCGCTCCGGCTAAGCATGATCATGTTGATCTCAAGCTAACCAATGGCAAGGTGCTACGTTACAACGATCCACGACGTTTTGGTGCCTGGCTATGGACCGAAGATGGTACGCATGCTGCACTAGGTACCATGGGGCCTGAACCACTGACCGATGAGTTTAATCCCGACTATATTACTGAAAAAGCGAAAGGTAAACGTGTTGCGGTAAAGCAATTCATTATGGACAACAAAGTGGTTGTCGGTGTGGGTAATATCTACGCCAATGAGTCCTTGTTTAGTGCGCGCATCCACCCAACCCGACCAGCAGGTAAGCTGACTCATAAAGAGTGGGCTTTACTAGTCGATGAGATTAAACAGGTACTGACGACTGCCATTAAGCAGGGTGGAACAACCCTTAAGGATTTCTCCCAAGCCGATGGTAAACCTGGATACTTTGCTCAAGAGCTTCTGGTTTATGGCAAAGCAGGAGAGCCTTGCCCAAACTGCGGAGAGCCCCTTGAAGAGCAGAAAATTGGCCAGCGAAATACGTTTTTTTGTGCTGAGTGTCAGTTATAAAAAATTGAACCTTGGTTAATTTTTAATGACTGGCAGTTACGCGTCCTAGTCGTTACAATCTGTGCAATTAAGTGTATTTGAGAATTATTAGATGAAGTATTTAGTAACAGGCGCAGCCGGCTTTATTGGCTCTGCGGTAGCGGAAAGGCTATGTGAAGCGGGTCATTATGTCGTGGGTCTCGATAATCTTAACGACTACTACCAAGTATCGCTGAAGCATGACAGATTAGAACGTATAGAGCATGAGAATTTTAAGTTTGTAGAAATGGATCTTGCCGATCGTGACGGTATTGCAAATCTGTTTAGTGATGAAAAATTCGATCGTGTAATTCACTTAGCTGCTCAAGCAGGGGTTCGTTACTCTATCGATAATCCAATGTCATACGCTGACAGTAACTTAGTTGGTCATCTTACTATTTTAGAAGGGTGTCGCCATAATAAGGTTGAGCATCTTGTTTATGCCTCATCTAGTTCAGTATATGGTCTCAATCAAAAAATGCCTTTTAGTACCTCGGACTCGGTAGACCATCCAATTTCACTTTATGCCGCGACCAAAAAGTCCAATGAGTTAATGGCACACACCTATTCTCACCTCTACGGTGTTCCAACTACTGGGCTTCGATTCTTTACAGTTTATGGGCCTTGGGGTCGTCCTGATATGGCTCTATTCAAGTTTACCAAGGCGATCGTGAATGGAGAGACAATCGACGTTTATAACAACGGTGATATGCGTCGAGACTTCACCTATATTGATGATATTGTTGAAGGTATTATTCGTATTCAAGATGTAGTTCCAGCTAAAACAACTGATTGGTCGGTGGAATCAGGTTCGCCAGCAACAAGCTCTGCTCCATACAAGGTGTTTAACATCGGTCATGGTAGTCCAGTTAAGTTGATGGACTTTATTGAATCTCTAGAAACCTCTCTGGGTATAGAAGCTAAGAAGAACTTTATGCCAATGCAACCAGGGGATGTATATGCGACATACGCGGAAACAGAAGACCTGTTTGATGCAACTGGCTATACCCCAAAAGTAAAAGTGCAGGAAGGTGTTCAGGCTTTTGTAGAGTGGTACAGAGACTACTACAAGGTATAGAAATGGCGAGGGTATATCCTCGCCTTTTTTATACGTGAGCTTTTTCTTTCAACGCCTCTGCCACAACTTGTGGGACAAAGTTAGTCACGTCGCCGCCGTGAATGGCTACTTCGCGCACTATGGTTGAAGAGATAAACGCGTGCTCTTCTGCCGGCGTCAGGAAAACACTTTCCAGACCTGGCATGAGGCGACGATACATGTTGGTCAGACCGAATTCGTATTCAAAGTCGACCGTGGTGCGTAGGCCACGAATAAGCACATTGGCTTGTTCCTGTTTTGCGAAGTCGACCATCAATCCAGAGAAGCCCTTTGATGTAACATTATCAAGATGTTTAGTCACTTCCTGAGCAAAATGTACTCGCTCATCCAGTGTGAACATGGTGTTTTTACTTGGGCTGGCTGCAACTGCAATGATGACTTCATCAAACATATCGGCAGCGCGCTCGATAAGGTCTAAATGTCCGTTTGTAATAGGATCAAAAGTGCCCGGATAAATCACTCGGGACAGGCGTTTTTGGCTCACGATTAAGATACTCAATTCATTCCATCTGTTTCAATATTAACAAAAAGGCTCACAATTACCCACTGAAGCCGCTATCATTGGGGCAAATTAGACAATTGGATGGGACGATGAAAAAGATACTGGTTGTGCGTAACGATAAGATTGGTGACTTCATGCTGGCTTGGCCAAGCTTTGCTATGTTGAAAGCCTCGCTGCCAGATTGTCATATTACCGCCTTAGTTCCGAACTACACTGTCGCACTCGCTAACCTATGTCCCTGGATTGATAGTGTACTGGTCGATCCAACAGAAAAGAGCGACAAAGCCAAACAGTCTGAGTTAGTTAATCAGATTCGCGCCGAGCAATTTGATGCTTCTATCAACCTATTCTCAACCACTTACAACGCTAAACTGGCTTGGAAGGGTAAAATCCCTTACCGATTAGCTCCAGCGACTAAGCTGGCGCAGATTTTTTATAATAAGCGTATTAAACAAAAACGTTCACAGTCTGCTAAGCCTGAATTTGAATATAACCTCGACCTTATTCGTGCTTTCCTGACCGACAATAATGTGAAAGTTGTCGAACCTTCTGCACCTTATCTTTCGTTTAGTGATCAACAGCTCGTTGAGCAAAAAGCGAAGCTGGCGCAGCAATTGAGTTTAAATAACGATAAGCCTTGGGTTTATGTTCATGCTGGCAGTGGTGGTAGTGCGAATAACTTGTCACTGCAGCAATATACGCAGCTTGTATGTGGCCTGGAGGGGGACTTTGAGGTGGTACTGACCGCGGGCCCTGGAGAAGAGCAGAAAGCTGCTGAGTTACAAACACTGATGGCAGAGAGTGGCCGTAGTGCTGTGCTTTACGATAAAAATGATGGCTTAGTGGACTTCTCTTGCTCGATTGCCTGTGCAGATATGTTTATTGCTGGCTCTACCGGTCCACTGCATATAGCAGCTGCGATTGATGTCCCTACTGTTGGCTTCTTCCCAAGTAAACGCTCTGCGACGCCTCTGCGCTGGAAACCAATCAATTCTGAAGGTAA
The DNA here is from genome assembly GCF_000189255.1 of Vibrio brasiliensis LMG 20546. Lineage (GTDB taxonomy): Bacteria > Pseudomonadota > Gammaproteobacteria > Enterobacterales > Vibrionaceae > Vibrio > Vibrio brasiliensis. The sequence goes on from NZ_AEVS01000111.1 coordinate 15,033, forward strand.
TCATATTGCTTTTTGTCCACCGAAAGCGGATGACAAGGCAAGTCAGGAAGATATGACTCGTATTGAGATTGATCTGGTGTTAGCCAAGCTTCAACCTTGGGCACAAAAAGTATTGAAATAACAAAGGGCTCTATCGAGCCCATTTTTATTTCCTAAGAATTTAGCTTACTGCTTATAGTGTGGATCGTTATCGCGCGCCCACAGATCCGCATACTTAACGAAAGTAGAGTGCGCAGAAAGCACAGCAATAAGGAATCCTTGTTTACCATCCAAAAATCCGCGCTTAAGTAGGTACATTTTCAGGAAACAGCCCAGCGCATGAATAATCCCTTGTGAAAGAGATGCTTTCTTACCGCGAGCCTGACGTTGGTCCGCCCAGGCTTTGGCGTAACCTGCCGATTTAACCAAATAGTGGTTCAGGTTTTGGTATGAGTAATGGAGGATATCGCCATCCAGCTCAGCTACCTGACAGCCCGAAGGAATGATCACTGATTCGTGTACCAGGTTGTCATTGTACTTAGTCAGTTTATTTGGGTAGAGGCGTACGTGACGGTAATACCATCCAGAGTGCTTAAGGAAACGACCAAATACCCACGTAAGTTCATTCAAGTTATAAACAGTGTTTTCCGGCGGATTTTCCAACATCGTGAGGATGTTTTCACGCAACGTATCGTCAATACGTTCATCAGCGTCGACGGCCAATATCCAGTCACTTGTGGCGTAGCTTTGTGCTAACTGTTTTTGCTTACCAAATCCTGGCCACTCTGCATTGACATAGAAGTGTTCGGTATACTCTTTGGCGATGGTTTCCGTATTGTCGGTACTACCTGAGTCAACGATGATGATTTCATCGACCCAGCGCAAGCTTTCCAGACAGTCTCGAAGACTATCCTGTTCATTTTTAGTGATGATAACAGCGGCGATGCTGGCTCTTTTCTGGCTGGTTTGATTCATAATAATGACTCTTTTTCGCAGACCAAGTCGAACATGGTAATGACTTGATCAGAAGTAATTCTGTCCATGGCTTGCTTGTCTTTAACTCGAGAGCGCCAACTTAACTGCTCAATTGATTGGCCTGTCTGCTCTTCGATAGCTTGTTGCCAGACGCTAACGACATAGTCGAGGTATTGATAAGGACCGGTTCGTTGTGGATTGTGGTGAGCGTACAAACCAATGACTGGCGTGTTCATCGCATTAGCCATATGGGCAGGGCCTGTATCAGGGGCGATCACCAGGTCACACTTGTCTAATAACGCCAGCATCTGCATCAGAGAACTTTGCCCAACAAGGTTGGTGATTTTACCCTGACACAATTGTACTACCTGCTGCGCTAAGTCTGTCTCAACTTTGGCTGGGCTGCCCGCCATGATAATGTTCCAACCCTTGCTTTGAGCATGTTGGATAAGCTCACTGTACCCAGTGGCATGCCAGTTTTTATAAGACTTGCTGGCGCCGGGTACTAGAACCAAGTTACGGTTACTGGCATCTAAGTGATTATTTGCCCAGCTTGCGTCTTGCTCTGTATACCTTAACTGCCATTTTGGCGTTATGTCCTCGATGCCGATCTGGCTGGCAAAAGCCATTAAACCGTCGAGAACATGGGGTTTGTCTGGCGAAGGAACTTTTACATTAGTGAACAGGGTTTGGAAATCCTGACTACGTTTCGCATCAAAGCCTAGTTTGTACCTCGCTTTGATACCTAATGTCGCGATACTTGCTCTAAAGGCATACTGCATGTGTAGTAGCGCATCGAAGCGACGACCTTTTAGTTTCGCCCAAAGTTGTTGGTAGGCGCGCCAGCCCTGCTTTTTATCAAAAACAATCAGTTCGACTCCGTCGATACTCTCTAGCAGTTTCGCTTCTAACGCTCCTGTTATCCAGGTGATTTTTGTTGTTGGCCACTGTTTTTGAATGGCCTGAACTGTCGCGATGGTATTACATACATCACCAATTGCGGAAAGGCGCAAGATGCACAGGGATTGTGGAGCGGTATCAAAAAGGGCCATGGTGTCGAGTAACTTATTGTTAGTGATATCGAATTATGCAGAGCTAACGAATAAATGTAAAATAGAACCGATTTCCGCCAATTTTAGGGCCATGTTGCTAAGTAGAATGAAAACAGTCACCCATAACAACCAAACGTTTTGGTATGATGAACAGCTATTGAAAGAGCCTGTAGAAAAGGTCTTCGATGCTCAGTATTGGCAAGACGCGGGCAAAGTAATTGGCAGCGCGACTGGCCGAGGAACGACTTGGTTCGTGCAGACAGAGACTCTTGCTGCTGCGTTACGTCATTACCGTCGTGGTGGTCTGTTTGGCAAATTGGTCGCAGATAGCTACTGGTTTACCGGCTGGGAGAAGACTCGTAGTTTTCAGGAATTTCAGCTACTGCAGCAACTGAAAGAGTCAGGCGTCAATGTCCCAAGACCGATAGCCGCATGTGCGGTCCGTAATGGTCTGACGTACCGAGCCGATTTACTTAGTGAAAAAGTATCTAACGCTCGCGATTTAGTGGCGATCTTGCAAGAAACACCATTAAGTACAGAAATGTACCAAAAGATTGGTCAGGAAATCAGAAAAATGCATGATGCCCAAGTCAATCACACTGACCTCAACATCCATAATATTCTGATTGATGACCAGCAGCAGGTTTGGATCATCGATTTTGATAAGTGTTACCAGCAACCCGGCGAAGGTTGGAAGCAAGGGAACCTGGACAGATTGAAGCGATCTTTTGTGAAAGAAGTGGGTAAGCGTAATATCAAGTTTAATGAAAGAGAGTTTGAGACTCTCCATAACCACTATTTAGGTGAAAATTGATGAGATTTATCATCAGTAAACTACAGTTATTTAGAGATATTGTTCGTCGTGAACTTGGACGATTACTACTGGATAGAAATAAGCCTGTACCGAATGATATCCATCAATCTCAAAGCATTTTGTTTTTACGCAATGATGCGAAGCTTGGAGATGCAATTGTATCATCCGCTGTAATCAAGAAGATTCGCAAGTATCGCCCGGATATTCGAATTAAAGTGTTAACAACTGAGTCAATGGCCCCCTTGTTTAAGGAACACTTTGGCGTCGATGATGTCTACATCATGAGTAAGCGCCCTTCTTATTCTGAGATGAGGGCGGTATGTCGACAGGTTGGTGATATTGATATCGTTTGGACTTTAAACCGAGCGATGAAAATGAAAGATATCTACTTTTTAAAACACCTGCGTTCTAAGTTTAATGTAGGTATTGATAACAAAGTTAAGCTAATTAATGTCAATATTGAACAGCAAACGTCTGGAAAGCACTTTGCTCACAAGTTCGATTATTTGGCGACACTGCTAAGAATTGACAAGCCTCAAGAGAGCTATATGGTACCGTTGGTAGATGAGTCTTTAGCTCATGCCAAAAAAATCTTGGATAGTCGGAAGATTGAAAAGTACATTCTATTTAATCCTTTTGGTAGCGGAAGTGAGCGAAAGCTCAACGAAACGAATATTCGCAAAGTTGTCACAACTCTAGCGGACGCTTATCCGGATCGAAAAGTGGTTGTTTTGTCGTCTCCGGAAACGAAAAACATGCTAGACGACATGAATATAGATTGCTCCAACTATGTTCATTTTGACCAGAGTCGATCGATTTATGATGCTATTGCAGCTGTGTATTATGCGGACGGTGTTGTTAGCGTAGATACATCAATAGTCCATATAGCCTCAGGCTTGGGTAAAGCTCAAGTAGCGATTTACCGTGATGATGAAGAAAATTACAACCACTGGAACCCTTGCTCTAAGCACGCTAAAAGCTTGATAGTCAAAGGCGCAGTAAACAATCTTTCGATAAAAGAATTCAGTTTAGTAGTATCGAAGATTGATAAGTACATGAACATAAATAATGATGCAGATAACCTCGCATAGGAAACGTAAATGTTAAACGTAGTTTACTCCACAACTCGACAGTGGAACCCAGGAGATGAATTCATTCTAATGGGTAGCCAATTTTTGATGGAAAAGGTAATAGGAAAGCACAACCCTATAATTTTTAACCGTAACCCACAGACTCGCCGTGCAAGAAAGTACGACTTGATTAAAGCCGTAGACAACACGTTGGGCAAAGATTTTGTTGAGAAGTTTTTGGATAACTCTGTCAAAGATCGACCTGAAATGGATTATGCTGACTTAGTTGTCTTTGCAGGATCTCCTGAGTGGCGAGGTAAACGAGTTCAGAAGTTGTACGATTCAATCGTGAGCTATAAAGTGCCAACCGTCTTTATGGGGTTGGGTACAAGTGGCGAATTTGAGTTTAACAGTGAACACTTTTCAGAAAATGAAATCTCAGTGTTTAAAGCGGCAAAATTGGTTACATGTCGTGATGAAGTTTGTTTTAAAGGGTTGCAGTCGGCAGGCGCTCATCAACTTCCTTGTCCGGCACTATTTTCTAGTCCAACATACCGTAAAGTAAATAAAGTCAAGAAAATTGGCATTCTTTATGGTACTAGCAGTGCAGTTGCATCGAACAATGTTTCTGACAGTACCTACCAGTTTATGATGCGCAGCTACAAGAAGGTTCTTGAGAAATACTCTGGTGAGTATGACATTGAATTTGTTGCGCACTACATTGATGAGTTGTCGGACTTTAAGAAAGACTTCCCAGATCAGGTATTACGTTACTCTTTTGATTCAAAGGATTATAGAGATATCTTTGCTGAATACGATTTGATAATTGGCCACCGCGTTCATGGTATCGGTATGTGTGCTTCTATGGGAACGCCTGGTATCATGATTGCACATGACCCTCGAGCTGGCACAGTAAAAGGCTTTTTAGCGGACATGATCTCGATAGATGCATCGACGGAAGAGTTTATGGAGAAAGTCGAGAGTGCAATCGAGAATATCGAACAGCGTAGTGAAGAGCTAATTAAACACCGACACGCGACACAAGAGAAATATCTGGCTCTGCTTGAGCCAGCACTAAAAGGTCTAAAATAGGTTTTCTAAAGGAGTTATTGAGCGATCAATAGCTCCTTTACTTTGAGCATATACAGAATATGCAGAATTACCTAGTGCGTTTGCTTTAGATGGTGAATTTATCAGATTAGTAACTTCTTCTGCTAGTTCATGTTTTGTACTTATTACAACCAGACCGTTAACGCTGGTTAACTGTTTCACTATTTCATCGAAGTTATAGTAACTTGGGCCAGTGATCGTTGGTTTTCTTAGGGCTGATGGTTCGATAACGTTGTGACCCCCAACTTTCTCACCAAGCAGACTTCCCCCCATAAAACAAATATCAGCGGCCTGAATCAGAGTTAGTAGCTCACCCATTGTATCTCCAAGATAAACTTGAGCTTCTGCAGTGTCATTACTTTGGGAAGAACGCCGTTCATAATGCATATTGAACTTATCGATCAATTCTCCTACAGCATCAAACCTTTCTGGGTGCCTTGGGACTAATATAAGTAGAGCGTTTGGCTGCAATTCGAGTATCGTTTTGTGAGCCGATAATACAATTTCATCCTCTCCTTTATGAGTGCTAGCAGCGACCCAAACTGGTCTATTTCCGATACTTTTTCTCAGTTTATTGCCTTGTTCTAAGGTGTGGTTAGAAACTGAGATATCGAACTTAATTGAGCCAGTGGTGGTAAGTTGGTCATTGCTAAAACCAAGCTTTGCAAATCTATTCATATCGCTGTCAAATTGACATAACAAATTAGAAATGCATGGAACGATTCTATTTGTATAGAAGGAATATCTTGCGTACTGTTCATACGACTTTTGCGATAGTCTAGCGTTAAGCACCGTGATAGGTATATTTGCGTTATGTACAATATGTAAGGTATTTAACCAAAGCTCAGTTTCGACGATTATAAGCTGGGATGGATTAATCCTATTTAAGAACCCTTTAACGGCGAAAGGGAAGTCAAGGGGCATATAGCGGTGTTCAACAAGACCTTCGAGTTTTCTCGCTTGTTCTGCCCCTGTAGAAGTTGTTGTGGTAAGTACGATCTTCTGGTGCGGATATTTCTCTTTCATTCGTTTGATAAAAGGTGTCACAGCGATGGTTTCACCTACGGATACGGCATGTATCCATAAGGGAGGATCAATGGATGTTAGTTTTGGAGAGAAGCCAAAATGTTCAACCCATCTATTTCCAAAGCTGGGCTTTCCCTTCTTTTTTTTGTAGAGACCAAACAATAAAAAAGGGGATAGCAAGGCTAAAATCAAAGTATAGAGAAATCTAATCATCTGATTGGTACTACTTTTTCTTAACTAATGTTGTTTTGTCCATGTGGGTCCATTTGCCCCTAGGTTTATCCATATACTGAAAATGTTCGTTGGTAAATGCACCTTGGATACAAGCGAACTTTCTATCGATAGCATGGATTGTATTGCAATTTAATACATCATTAAGAACAGTTGGTCCTGTCGTTTGGTAAACACCTTTTTTAGGGTCGTAGTTATTAATATTAAATACCACTTTATCGACACATTGCTTTAGCTCTTCATTGTCACTTTTAGAAGCAATAAAGTAGTTAGTGATCTCTGTGTTTTTGCTTACTTTTACATATAAAGCATCTTCTTCAGTCGCAATGATTTTATCTAGAGGCCAAACAAGAGTTGCATCGATATCCATGTAAACCCCTCCCTCTTTGTACAGAACAAAAAGTCGCCAAAGGTCAGCTTGAGCTGCACCATTTGTGAGACGAGAGTAGGCGTCATAAATCTCTGGCGAAGCGTGTTCTTTCAGGTAAACATCTCGTTCTTCTGTACTTACATATCTGTAGTCACAGTTGAGTGACATCAGCCTATTAAACAGATAGTTAAGATACATAGGCAGGGTGCACTTGTTGGTAAAGTTAGTTTGCCATATTACTCTCGGGATAGAGCCTTCATTACTACGTTTGACTTTTGCTGGAGAATAACTAGGGATATCAAATCTGACGTTAGGCAATACCCAGTGGAAAGGATATGAAAGAATTTTGAATAGGTTGCCTGTCAATCGAATCAAGCGATTGGAGATTAAAATTGGTAGCTGCTTCATTCTGATTGTCCTTTATACTTTATCGAAGTTTTATCTGTTAGTGCTTTAGTTATTTCTGAGATGATTTGGTCGTTACTTGGAATGCTCCCTGAAGGGGTCATTACGATATAGTGACGGCCATCTTGGGGCGTATACCTAAATGGTACAGTCGAGTAAAAGATGCCCACTGTAGGCGTATGGGTAGAAATGGCAACATTTCGTACACCAGTATCTGGCGACACGACGAGTCTCGCTTTGGCCGTGAATTCTACTAGTGAATCCAGCGGTAAACATGGTTGAATTTTAAAGTTACCTTCTGACCTCAAATGCTGCAAAAAATCGCCTTTTTCAAAATCATTTTTGCCTTCAAGAAAGACATGTTCATAGTCAGGGAACGTTTTTAATGCTTTCTCTATTAGCACACTCATTTGGTCCGAAGACAGAATTTTGGATTTGGTCGATGCGCCATTGAAATAGAGGACGCGAGGCTTTTCTCCATTACCTTCACTATATAGTTCAAGATGGCTTGGGTATGCATAGTCAAGAGGCCTAGCTGGGTTATGCCCTAACATCTTTAGCATATCTAGCATGACCTCTAACTCGGGCTGATAATCTGAACGAAAAACCGCGATATTGTATAATGAACCGCAAAGATATGACTTGTAAGGAAAACCAAACTTGAGCTTGGCTTTACTCAGCAATGTTAACCAGTAAGAACGGCTTGTACCAGCAACATCAAAAATGATGTCTTGTTCTTCAAGCTGACGGAACTGGCCAACGCGATCTTTCCACGACAGTTCGTGTTTTCGGTGGCGACCGATCATAAAGATTGTTTCATCAGCTAAGTCAGATGGTGCTCCGTACTGGTAGTTTGAGACGCCTACTAAGGTTATCTTAGCATTTGGAAAAAACTTTCTAGCTTCCACAAGCATTGGTCTGGCAATAACCTGATCGCCTAACGCGGCATGCCTAATTATTGCAATGTTTTTTATAGACTTCGGGTCGAATTCATTTTCCAGATATTGCTTCGCAGATTTTGAGGCGTAGGCTCCACGCTCAAACCACAAATGATTCATTTGTTTGATCCTATAAATGTGTCTAATGCAGTAATAACTTTGTTTGGGGTTAGTTTGGTCAAGCAATCAAGGTGACCGTAAGGGCATTCACGCTTAAAGCAAGGTCGACATGCGATATCTGTGTGCACCATTGCGAGCTTCTTTGTTAATGGGGGAGTATACTCAGGTGAACTTGAGCCGTAGATAGCTACGATATTGCAGCCAACAGCAGCGGATACGTGCATTAATCCAGAATCATTGGTAACCACAGTGTGACAGGCTGCTAATAAGTCAACCGCTTCAATTAATGATGTTTGACCAGCGAGGTTATGTGCATACTTTTGTTCGCCTTCACTCAACGCCGAGCGGATAAGTTCGCAGACTGGTTGATCTTTCGCTGAACCAAACAGCCATACTTGATAACCATTAGTGATAGCGTGCATTGCTACTTCTGCATAATACTGATCGGGCCACCTCTTTGCTGGGCCAAATTCAGCCCCAGGACATAAGCCTATGATAGGCCGATTAGACTTAAGGTTAAGTCGTGCTTTAGCGTCGAACTGCTTCTCAGAATCGACCTCTAGTGCTGGCATAGGACAGTTTTTTAGGAGGACTTCTTGCTTCATAGTTTGTTTGCTAGAAGACAACGCCACATAACGCTCGACCATATACTGGAAGATACGTTTGTCCGGCCTTAAGTCCGTAAGCAAACCATAGCGAAATTCACCTTTCCAGCCTGTTCGGTTTGGTATATCTGCAAATAAAGGAATTAGTGCCGACTTAGCTGAGTTAGGAAGCACGTATGCGTGAGTATACTTATTTTTGCATAGTTCTTTGCCGATTTTTCTTCGATATAAAAAGTCAAACTGACCATGTCCAAGAGGCATTTCAATGGCGCGAGACACTTGTGGCATTCGTTCTAGGATTGGCTTACACCAAGCTGGGGCCAGAACATCGATCTCTGCATTTGGATGTTTCCGTTTAAGAGACATGTAGAGGCTTTGAGACATAACCATGTCTCCAACCCAGGATGGACCAATAATGAGGATCTTCATAATTCTTGGCCTTTGAAAGGAGGTTGCGGGTATTTCTCTATCCTAACTAAAGCAAAAAACAGAGCCAACATGAAACCATAGAAAGAGCCAATGAGGTTTGCCTGCAATGGAGCCTCCGTTAAGCCATATATCATAAAGCCTGCCACAAATACAGCGGCAGTATAGGCAATAGGGCTAGCCGTATTGAAATAATGATGTGCAAAAACTGAAAGAGGGATCAGAAAAACAGCGATAATGGAAGTAATCCCCCAAACGCCATTACTGGCAAGCATCTCAAAATACTGACTATGAGCATGCCCGCGCCCAACAGTAAGAACCCATTTTGTAACTTCCCCCTTTTTGTACAATTCGCGATTCAGTGCTTCGCGATCTGTATAAGGGAGACCAGTTAGTGGAGAAGACATAAAAGCATAGCTTGCGGCTTTCCATAGTTGCAGGCGACCTCCGGAGGATTTCGCTTTCTCAATATTTCCACGAGAAATATTAGAAAACTCATTTACAGTATAGTCGACGCGTTTTTGAATAGCACTAGAGGTTGAGTAAGTTAGAGAGGCTGCGACGATAGCCAGAACGGAAATGCTAATAACCTTGAAAAGCTAAGCTTTTTATAGTTGAGTATTGCTATAAAAAATAGCAGTAAAGGGATTGCTAGAATAGCGCCACGTGTAAAGGTTAATATTGTAGCGATTGAAGATGCTAGGGCTGATAAATATAGCCAAGTGTTTAGCTGACCATGTTTTGTCAAACAAATTGCGAGAAAGGTGAGTGCGCACGCTAGGTAGCCGAAGTTAATGCTAAATAGGAAACCATCTACTCTGTTCATTCCTAGGTAAGAGTATTGGTAGATTGCAATCGCGAGAGACCCAAAGCATCCGACAATAACCCCTAAAGTCAGTGTTTTAAGTGAGTTGGATTTGTACTGTACTAGATAAGATCGTAAGAATAAATATATGGGTAAGCAAAGTAATAACCTACCTCCACCCTGAAAGTATCGCATAGTCGAGCCATCGAGAATGGCAACGGGTATTGCACCCAAAAAGTATGCACAGAAGCAACCGACTATGAGGTAATCAAATCTATTTAAAGTTAACTTGGATCCTTTCCAAATCATAAATGACGAAAGTAGTAATACCCCAACTACTACCGCAACACTAAAGTTATTGGTAGTGAGTAGTAGTGCTGGTACTAAGAAAAAGCTTGATAGTACAAATTTAGATACGAAGTCTTTTTGAGCTAGAGAGTTTTTTAAGTTTGAGGACATGATTAGTTTAGTTTCTTAAAAAGGTAGTTACCGCGCACTTTACGCCATAACCCAAATACAGTTGTTCTAGGAAAAATCGCAATACGGCGGATTTGGTATAGATCTTGATGAAAAGCGAGAGGGCCGCTATTTGTCGCAACCGCGAAATCAAACTCGAGCTCTTTGGCAATTCTCTTTGAGTTTTCGTCTAAATCGCCATACGGATAAGCAAATGAAGTTAACGGTTTGCCGATGACTGACTCTAGCTCGAGCTTGTTCTGTTCAATTTCTTGCTTTTGTTCCTTATACGACAGCTTGCTTAGGAATGGGTGAGATAGAGTGTGCCCACCAATTTCTATGTAGCCAGAGTCAGCCATCGCTTTAATCTGCTCGTTAGTCATAAGAGGGAATGGCTTATCTGGGTTCTCGCTTGCCTCAACATCCCAGCGGTTATAGGTTTCGCCGGTAACCACATAGACAACTGCTTTGAAACCATACTTTTTCAAAAGAGGTAACATCAGTTCATAGTTGTCGACGAAACCATCATCCACCGTTAGCATAAAGTAACGCTTATTTGGATTTAGTCTTTCGATTGTACCTTTGTGTGCCAAATCTTCAAAAGTAAGGCTCTCAAAGCCCAAGCGTTTTAGCAGCTGAAGATGCTTTTCGAACAACTTGATATCAATGTATGGACCGCGCGTTCCTTTTTTCGATTCGTTGTCGATAAAGCGGTGATACATCAAGATAGGCATCTCTTTTTGCAGTTTGCTGATCACCACATCTTGATAAACTGATTCGACTTGGGAAACGATATTTTCGAGGTCGTAGTTATTACGTATGGCTTCTGTGACTGCAGGAGCACACGACGGCTGATTCAGACCTTTTTCTACCTCTTGAGCAATAGAGCTAAAATCGATGTCGAGTATATTTGGGCCTATATCACCAAAGTTTGTCGCCATCGCGTGAGACAGATTATGCTCATCGACTACGCCGATTGAAATCGCCTCGCCAATCGCGAGTGTCGGGCGGCCACACAATAAAGATTCCATGGCGACTCGACCCGCACCAATTACCAGGTCAGATTGTCGTAGTACTAGAGCCACATCGTTGGTATAGCCTGGGAATGATGCTTTGTTTGCGAACTTCTCAAATCTAGTTTCCATGGCTGACCCGGTCAGTACTCGAACATCGTATTGTTCAAGGTCTAAACATTCATCCAGTAACCTAAAGCACAGATCTCCCTTAGGGCCAGTCAAACGACCGACAATCGTGATGATGGGTTTAGTGTTATTCGGGGGCTCAGTAGGCGAAAATGCCTGAGTTTCTATGCCATTTCGGCTTACTGTTAACTGAGATGCGGGCACATCCAGTTCTTCAATTAGCTGCTGCTCAATCGCTTCACACACCGGAAGCGCTTTATCACCCATGGCATGAAAGGCTTTACGTGAACGGTGCACGGGCTGGCGGCCATGGACAGTTGTAACCATGGGAGTGCCAGTGATTTTACATGCTACGTGGCAGCTCCAACTGGATGCGCGTGAGTGAGCGTGAACCAGTTGAATATTGTGCTTTTTGATGAGGTAGACAAGATAAGCGACATGCCAAAACCGGCGAGGGATACTGCGCTTATTGAAGCGAAGTTTAAAAAACTTACCTAGGAATGGCTTAGTTAGAGTATCCGATACGTAGTGAACGATATGACCGCGTTTAGTTAGCTGATTGCCTACAGTTGTCGCATACACTTCTGCTCCAGTTACTTCTAACTGGGACAGTGCCATTAAAATATTCATCAGTTAACCCACGAGACTCTTATAAACGCTGTATTCTAATCTGCAAATATCCAGAGTTCAAAGCAGGAACTCTGGATATTTGAAGTCGTGGAGTTACTTATTGATAATCGACATATACTCAGCAACACCTTCTGCAACAGTTTTAAACTGATGGCTGCAGCCTGCTGCACGCAGGTTCGTCAGGTCGGCTTGAGTATATTCTTGGTAGGCACCTTTCAAGTGCTCAGGGAACGGGATAGTTTCTACAGAGCCTTGGCCGTGGTACTTGATTACCGCTTTGGCAACTTCTTCAAAAGATTCAGCGTTACCAGAACCAAGGTTGAATATTCCTGATACGCCATTTTGCATAAACCAAAGGTTAACAGCTGCAACATCGCCTACATAGACGAAATCTCGTTTGAACGTTTCGCTACCTGCAAACAACTTCGGGTTTTCTCCAGCATTCATTTGGTTGTTTAAGTGGAATGCTACTGAAGCCATAGAACCTTTATGCTGCTCGCGAGGACCGTAGACGTTGAAATAGCGGAATCCTGTTACTTGAGACAGCTTCTCGCCATGTTCTTCAGCGTCTTGCCAGATACGACGAACATAGTTGTCGAACTGTTGCTTTGAGTAACCATAGACGTTTAGTGCGCCTTCGTACTGTCTTTCTTCGATGAAGGTATCTGTCTCACCGTAAGTTGCTGCAGAAGATGCGTAAAGGAAAGGAATCTCACGCTCAAGGCAGTAATGAAGTAACTCTTTTGAGTACTCATAGTTGTTGAGCATCATATACTTACCATCCCACTCAGTAGTAGCAGAACATGCACCTTCGTGGAAAATGGCTTCGATAGGGCCAAAGTCATCACCTGCCATGATTTGAGTTAGGAAATCATCACGATCCATGTAATCAGCAATATCAAGGTCGACTAGATTTTGAAACTTCTTACCGTTCTTTAGGTTATCGACAACTAAGATGTCACTAATGCCTTGTTCGTTAAGTGCTTTGATGATGTTGCTGCCAATCATGCCAGCACCGCCAGTTACGATGAACATCACTCATTCCTTTAAAAAATAAAACGCGGTCATTATTGTATCATGTGCCTTTGAAAGCTAACAGTATGAACTTGGATATGACCTATGTGTGGTAGTAAGAATATTTGTATTACGGTATCATTTGAGTTAGCTCGATGATGATCCTGTTTCTGCGGAAACTAAGACAGGATTCATAGTTCATATATAAACGTTAGGCTTTCTCATTTTGAGTTGGTTCATATCCATGTCCAGCGTGTGGAGTGTTCATGGTAGTTATCACCTCATAAGTATCGTATGTGTTTTTTTTAGCCTCAATCTCAACCCCCACACTATAAACGTAGACATCATTTTTAATAACTTGATTACTTTTACAATTTAGCTAGGAATTGCTGATGCAAATAACAGTAGAAAATGCTCGCTTAGGTATCATCGGGCTGGGTTATGTAGGCTTACCGCTTGCAGTAGAATTCGGTTGTTCAATGGATACCGTAGGCTTTGATATAAATCCCTATAGAATTAGTGAGTTGTCTTCTGGTATAGATAGCACTTTAGAATGTAGTGAAGAAGAGCTCCGAAAAGCAACTCACCTTAAATACACGTCTAATGTTGCAGATTTAAAGCAGTGCAATGTGTTTATCGTCACTGTTCCCACTCCAATTGATGAATTTAAGCAGCCAGATTTAACGCCACTTATTGAAGCTTCAAAGATGTTGGGGAAATTAGTATCTAAGGGTGATGTTGTCATATATGAATCGACAGTATATCCAGGTGCGACAGAAGAGACTTGTGTACCTGTAATAGAGAACATTTCTGGTTTGATCTTCAATGAAGAATTTTACGCTGGTTATTCACCAGAGCGCATCAACCCAGGTGACAAGGAGCATAGGGTTACAAACATTCTTAAAGTAACCAGTGGTTCGACACCTAAAGTAGCTGATTTTATAGATGAATTATATGGTTTAATTATCAATGCAGGTACCCATAAGGCTCCCTCCATAAAGGTTGCAGAGGCGGCAAAGGTAATTGAGAACACACAAAGGGATGTAAATATTGCTCTAATCAACGAACTTTCTATTATTTTTAATAAGCTTGGAATTGATACTTTAGAAGTTTTAGAAGCTGCTGGTACTAAGTGGAACTTTTTGCCATTTAGGCCTGGTTTAGTTGGAGGGCATTGTATTGGTGTAGATCCTTACTACCTCACCCATAAAGCGCAAGCTGTAGGATATCATCCTGAAATGATCCTAGCTGGCCGTCGGTTAAACGATGGCATGGGAGAGTATGTGGTTTCACAGTTGATAAAGAAAATGCTTAAAAAGCGCATTCAAGTTGAAGGCTCAAATGTATTGGTTATGGGATTGACATTTAAAGAAAATTGTCCTGACCTACGTAATACGAAAGTGATTGATATTGTTCAAGAGCTAAAAGATTACAATATCAATGTAGATGTAATTGACCCTTGGTGCTCTAAAGAAGAAGCTCTGAATGAGTATAACCTCAAGTTATGTGAAGAGCCAAAAGAAAGCCAATATGACGCTATCATATTGGCAGTGGCACATGATGAGTTTCGAGAGCTCGGGCCAGCAATTGTTCGAACTTATGGAAAGGAAGATCATGTGCTGTATGATTTGAAATATATCTTCAATAAAGAAAATGTGGATATGCGACTCTAGCGATGTTTTTTATACATGAAGACTAAGGCATAACTGCTCAAGTCTTCACGGTAGCGTGTGCTTTTACTAATTTTTTTGGATGATATATGTCTCGCTTCAAACAAATACAATCAGAACTTCTTGAGTCACCTAAAACTTGGTTAGTGTCAGGTGTCGCAGGTTTTATCGGCTCGAACTTACTCGAAAAGCTATTGAAGCTAAACCAAAATGTTATTGGATTGGATAACTTTTCTACTGGTTATCAACGTAATTTAGACGAAGTTCAATCTCTTGTCTCGAAAGAGCAATGGGGGCGATTTCTCCTGATTGAGGGTGATATTCGCGATTATGCAACATGTGAACAAGCTATGCATGGGGTGGATTATGTGCTTCATCAAGCTGCCTTAGGTTCAGTCCCACGGTCAATTGAAGATCCAGTAACAACCAATGCCGCAAATGTAACAGGGTATCTCAATATGTTGACATCGGCGAAGGAAGCCGAAGTGAAGAGTTTTACCTACGCTGCTAGTAGTTCTACTTACGGAGATCATACAGCCTTACCTAAGCTTGAAGACAGAATAGGTAACCCCCTTTCTCCCTATGCTGTAACAAAGTACGTTAATGAGCTCTATGCTGGTGTTTATTATCGCACATATGGGTTTAGTACAATTGGTCTACGCTACTTTAATGTGTTTGGGCCTCGACAAGATCCAAATGGAGCATATGCCGCAGTTATACCTAAGTGGACTGCTGCCATTATTAAAGGTGAGGATGTATGTATTAATGGTGATGGTGAAAGCAGTAGAGATTTTTGCTACATAGATAACGTCGTACAGATGAATCTATTGGCTGCGACAGCTACTTCAACCAGTAAGAACCAAGTATATAACGTAGCCGTGGGACAACAGACAAGTTTGAATCAGTTATATAAAATAATAGAAAAATCTCTAGTTGAACTTGGTGTACAGGTCGAAGCCAACGTGAACTACAGAGGTTTTAGGGCAGGAGATGTTCGTCATTCGCTTGCTGACATTAATAAAGCTGAGAAATGTCTAGGTTACATCGCGAATGATAGTTTAGACGTTGGAATATCAAAATCAATGCCTTGGTATTTATCTTACTTTTGTAGCCACCAGATACACACTTAAAAGCTTAGGATGTAAAGATGAGAGTAGCTTTGATTACTGCCAGAGGTGGTTCCAAAGGTTTGCCAAGAAAGAATGTCTTGAATGTTAATGGATTACCACTTATTGGATGGACGATAAACGCTGCGAGAGAGTGTAGTTATATTGATAGAGTCTTTGTTTCTACTGAAGATGAAGAAATAGCAAAGATTAGCTTAGGCATGGGGGCTGAGTTGATCGAACGGCCCTGCGAATTAGCCCAAGATAATAGCACCAGTGATGAGGTAATCCGACATGCGATTGATTGGCTCGATAAACATAGCATTTTGAGTGATCTGGTTGTACTCCTACAACCAACCTCTCCTTTGAGAACTAGTGCTCATATTAGTGAAGCTATAGATCTTTACGATAGTCTGAATAATCCAAATGCTACTATTATTAGCGTATATGAACCTGAGCATTCACCTTTAAAAGCTTTCGTACAACTAGAAAATGGCACTTTGAAAGGTAGTTATAACGAGGATGCGCCTTATACTAGGCGACAAGAACTACCTAAGTCATATCTGGCTAATGGAGCTATATACATTTTTTCTCCCAGTGCATTTATGTCGGAATCACAAATTCCAAGACGTGACATTTATCCATATGTAATGTCAACGAACGAATCCGAAGATATTGATAGTAAGATCGATTTGATTCGAGTAGAAAAATTACTAAGAGGTTCTTTTTATGAATAATCCTGCAATTGAAATTTCAGGTAGAAAAATTGGTATTGACCATGATCCACTAGTTATAGCTGAGATCGGTATCAATCATGAAGGCTCATTAGATCTAGCATTTAAAATGGTTGACGCTGCAATAGAAGGAGGAGCTGAGGTAATTAAACACCAGACCCATATTGTAGAAGATGAAATGAGTTCTGAAGCGAAAAAAGTTATACCGGGAAATGCAGATATATCCATATATGAAATTATGGAACGTTGCTCTTTGAATGAAGAAGATGAAAGGAAACTAAAGGAATATGTGGAGTCGAAAGGAGCGATTTTTATAAGCACTCCTTTTTCAAGAGCTGCGGCTGAAAGATTAGAACGAATGAATGTGCCTGCTTACAAAATAGGTTCTGGTGAGTGCAATAACTACCCATTACTTGAACTTGTAGCAAGCTATGGCAAGCCGATAATCTTAAGCACCGGGATGAATGATATAGCCTCTGTAAAAAAATCCGTAAAAATTTTTGAAAAGCATCAAGTTCCTTACGCATTGTTGCACACAACGAACTTATATCCTACGCCAGATAAGTTGATCAGACTAGGGGCTATGGAAGAGCTTAAGAATGCGTTCCCCAGTTCAGTTATCGGTCTATCAGATCATAGTATTGACAACATAGCATGTCTAGGTGCTGTGGCTTTAGGGGCTTCAATATTAGAAAGGCACTTTACTGATGACAAGAATAGAAAGGGGCCAGATATAATTTGTTCAATGGATTCAGAAGAGTGCAATGAACTGATACACCAATCAGCAAGATTAGCAAGAATGAGAGGTGGAAAGAAGGAAGCAGCAAAAGAAGAACAAGTAACAATAGACTTTGCTTTTGCAACAGTGGTAACAACGAAGAGTATAAAGAAGGGTGATAGGTTCACTAAAGAAAATACTTGGGTTAAGAGACCAGGAACAGGTGAAATTTTAGCAGAACATTATGATAAGGTTCTTGGATGCTCAGCGCTAGTAGACTTAGATGAAGATCATCATGTGTCATGGAGCGAAATAAGTGACTAAGAGAATTGTCTTTTTAACTGGGACGCGTGCGGACTTTGGAAAACTTAAGTCATTAATAAAAATTACGCAAGATAGTCATGATTTTGAAGTTCATATTTTCGCTACTGGAATGCATATGAATTCAAAGTATGGTGCGACGGTAGACGAGATATATAAGTCAGGGTTTAAAAATATATATAAATATATAAACCATGACACAGTTGAACACATGGATAGAACTCTAGCTAAAACGATTGATGGATTTTCACATTATGTAGCTGAAATAAAACCTGACTTGATAGTTGTTCATGGAGATCGTGGTGAGGCTCTTGCTGGGGCCATTGTCGGGAGTTTAAATAATATACTAGTCACACACATAGAAGGCGGGGAAATTTCAGGAACGATTGATGAATTGATTAGGCATGCGGTGTCAAAAATGTCTCACATCCATTTAGTTGCAAATGAAGAGGCTCGAAAACGTTTGCTACAACTAGGGGAACTAGAGGAATCGATACACGTCATTGGCTCACCGGATTTGGACTTAATGAACCCACAAAGTCTTCCTGTGATTGAGGAAGCTAAGTCTTACTATGGTATTGAATTTGATAAATATGCAATAGCTATGTTTCATCCTGTTACGACAGAAATAAAATCAATTTCTGAGTATGCGAAGGAATTTACTAAATCACTGATTGAGAGTGGTGATAATTACATATTGATATATCCGAATAATGACATTGGCAGCAATGAAATACTTTTAGCGTACAGTGAAATCGCTGATAATAAGAAGATAAAAGTTTTTCCATCTCTAAGGTTTGAGTACTTTCTTTCATTGCTAAATGGTTCTCAATATATAGTTGGCAATTCCAGCGCCGGAATTAGAGAGGCTCCATTCTATAATACGCCAACAGTAGATATTGGTAGTAGACAGTTAAATAGAGCGAAAGATAGATCTATATTCAATTGTGGGTATTCTCGCAAAGAAATTGCTAGTGCCATTTCATCAGCTAAGTCCTATGACTCTACACAAAGAGTAGAGCAAAGTTGCTTCGGAGATGGTAATAGTGCAAACCTATTTTTTGACTTAATCAGTTCGAATAGACTGTGGGACATAAATCATCAAAAACAATTTAGAGACTTGGTAAATTGAGTGAGCTATATAGATGAAGCATATTAGAACCATTGCTAGGATTGATGTTAAAAATGAATACGCTATCAAAGGTATCCATTTAGAAGGGTTACGGAAAGTTGGTGATCCGAATAAGTTGGCTAAAAAATACTATAGAGAAGGTATTGATGAAATTGTATTTATGGATGCAGTTGCGTCTTACTATGATAGAAATAACCTAAGTAATATAATTAAATCTGCTTGTGAGGAAGTATTCATTCCAATTACTGTCGGTGGCGGCTTAAGAAATATTAATGATATTAGGAATGCTCTTGACTCAGGTGCAGACAAAGTAGCAATCAATACCCAAGCGATAAGGGAGCCTGAGTTTATCAGAGAAGCATCAAAAATCTTCGGTTCTCAATGTATAGTAGCTTCGATTGTAGCTAAGAAAATAGAGAAAGGTCGATGGGAGGCGTATATTGAAAATGGCCGAGAACCTACCGGGGTAGATGTGATTGATTGGGTGCAAGAATTGGTTGTGCTGGGTGCTGGTGAAATCATGGTAACTTCTCTCGATATGGAAGGAACAAAGAAAGGGTTTGATATAGAGCTTTATCAAGCTATCCAATCGTCAGTGAAAGTTCCGCTAATAGCATGTGGGGGAATGAAAACTCATCAAGATGCTGTAGAACTAATAAAGAATTGCGAAGTCGACGCGTTAGCAATGGCGAGTGTACTTCATTATGAACTAGATAGTATTGCTTCCATAAAGAATGAACTATATAACAACGGTCTAGATGTTAGAATATGAAAATAGCAATTATTGATTATAAAATAGGCAATGTTAAAAGTATTATTAATGTTCTTCGGAACCTACACGTTGAGCCAATTCTAACTTCTGAACGAGACGTAATACTTAATTGTGACGGTGCGATACTTCCCGGAGTTGGAGCTTTTTCTCATGGAATGAAAGGATTAGTTGATTACGGCCTAGTCGAAGTAATAAAAGAGTTTACTACAATAGGAAAACCTTTAATGGGTATCTGTTTAGGAATGCAGATGCTTATGGATAGCAGTGATGAATTTGGATATTCTGAAGGGTTAGGTTTGATCTCTGGAAGAGTTTCGAAATTGGTACCTAATGATGGAAGCAAAATCCCTCACGTAGGTTGGAAGCCTATAAAAAAATCATCGATAGATGGGGGCCAAAAATTACTAAGAAAAGTTGAAGAACATGATAGGTTGTATTTTGTTCATAGCTATGTAGTAAGACCAGAAGAACCAGAAAATATATTAAGTACTTCTCAGTATGGCGGAATTGAATTTTGCTCATCTGTTAATAAAGGAAACATTTATGGTTTCCAATTTCATCCAGAGAAAAGTGCAATAGCAGGGATAAGTATTATGAAAGAATTCATTAATTTGTGTGAAAAGGTGAAGTGAATGTCTGATTCTAAAAAAGCTTTTTATGGCTTGCCATCAGAAGTTAAGTTTTGTAAAAAATGCGTAATTTCAAATCAAAGACCAAGCTCAACAGTTGAGTTTAAAAGCTCAAAAGGTGAAAAGAAAAAAGTAATAAATTTCGATGATAATGGAGTTTGCTCTGCGTGCGCATACCATGCTGAAAAAGAAACTGGAATTGATTGGCAAGAGCGAGACGAAAAGTTAAGAGAGTTGTTGTCCAAGTTTAGAAGTAAAGATGGTTCTTATGATGTCATCGTGCCAGGAAGCGGAGGCAAAGATAGTGCCTATACTTCCCATATTCTAAAATATAAGTATGGAATGAACCCATTAACTGTCACATGGGCCCCTCATTTATATACTGATATAGGTTGGAAGAACTTTCAAAATTGGATGCATGTAGGAGGGCATGATAATATCTTATACACGCCAAATGGTAAGCTTCATAGAGAAATGACTAGAAATGCATTTCACAATTTGTTGCATCCATTTCAACCTTTCATTGTAGGGCAGCGAATTATTGGTCCAGCAATGGCTAAAAAGTTTGGTGTTAAGTTAGTGATGTATGGTGAAAATCAAGCTGAGTACGGAAACGCAATAGAAGAAAACACGAACCCACTAATGAATATGGACTTCTTCTCGGAAGATAATCCGCTTGACATGAAATTTGGTGGCGTGTCTATGAAAGATTACATTGACACTGGAGACTACAGCCTAGATGATTTTGCTCCATATATCCCGCCGGAAAAAGAAGAACTTATTGACGCTGGTGTCGAGGTTCACTATTTGGGGTACTACCTAAAGTGGGACCCACAAGAGTGTTATTACTATGCGGTGGACAATACTGGATTTGAAGCAAATACAGTGAGAACAGAGGGTAGCTACTCAAAATATAGCAGCATAGATGACAAAATTGACCCGTTTCACTACTTTACAACATTAATCAAATTTGGGATTGGCAGAGCTACTTACGACGCGGCACAAGAAGTTAGAAATGGTAAAATCACAAGGGAAGAAGCTTGTTACCTTGTGAAAAAGTACGATGAAGAATTCCCATCTAAATATTTCAAAGAATTTCTTGATTATATAAATACTAGCGAAGATGAATTTCATCAAACTGTAGATAAGTTCCGAAGTCCTCATATTTGGATTAAGGATGGGAATGGTGAGTGGAAATTGCGTCATAATGTAAATAATACAGGGTGCGATGATAAATAAAATGTTGGTGATAGTTTTAAACTATCACCACTTTATTAAGAAAATATTATGAAAAAAATCAATGTTCTTCATTTGGCTAGCTTTGACGGTAATATTGGAGATAACGCTAACCATGATGGCTTTTATAGAAAATTGCGTGCATTAGGTTCATATGAATTTGTTTTCACCCAGCTAGAAATTCGAGAATTCTACTGGAAGAAAAAGTACTTTGATGAGTCATTTGTATCTTTGGTAAATGAATATGACCTTCTAATAGTTGGTGGAGGTAACTATTTTGAGTTGTGGGTAGAGGACTCTCCTACAGGTACCTCTATTGCGCTTGAGTTAAATTTGCTAGACGAAATCAAAACGCCCATACTTTTTAACTCTCTTGGCGTGGATCCAGGTCAAGGTGCTTCAGAAAAAAATATCAAGAAGTTTGAACGTTTCCTATCTAAGTTAATAGAAAGAAATGAACTTGTTTCTGTTCGCAATGATGGTGCTAGGAAAAACATATTTAAGCACATCGATAAATATTTTCATGACAAATTTATTTATACATTAGATGCAGGTTTTTTTTGCGAAGTAGACGAACCGTCAAATTATTATAAAGGACGAAATTATATTGCTATTAATATAGCAAATGATATGCACGAATCGCGATTTGTGAGTACAAGTTATGAGCAGTTTTTACAGACATTTGCAAATTTCGCCAAAGCTGTTTTAGCCCAAAATAGTGAGCTGGAACTTGTCTTTGTACCTCATATATATAGAGATCTTAGATTTATTACTGATTTTCTCGAATTTATTCCAGACGAATATAGAAGGAGAAGAATTAGTGTTACCTCATTATTGCATGGTGATGAAGGGTTTAAAGAAGTAATGTCAGTATACAAAGGCGCTAATCTAGTGATTGCAAATCGATTCCATGCAAATGTATGCCCAATAGGTATGGGAGTGCCTACTATTGGTTTGTTTAACTACGTACAAATCGAATCATTATATGAAGAGCTTAATTCAAAACAGTATGTTGATGTTGATAAGGCTGATTTCGATAAAGACCTTATTAAAATGATTAATCAAACATCTCTAAATGAATTTAATGAAGCTGAATACAGTGAATATCTAGAAAAAATCATAGCTTGGCTAGATATTCGAATGGCTAATGTAGGTAAGTTATGAAGAAAGTATTTTTTATATTAGATTGGGATTTCTCATACTTGTGGAGTGATATCGCATTTCGTTTAAAATCAGACATCTACGCTGATGAAGAAATAAATGCACTCGTTGTTGGAAAGAAATACTTTCTCGAACTTTCCGACGGGACAATAAAACATCCATTTAACAAAATCTATTCTTTGGATGAGTTCTATGAAAGCCATATTTATAGCAACATGACATATGAAGGCTTGGATGAACGCATCAGAGAGCTGGAAGAGAAATATGGTGATGAAACGCTATGGAAGTTTGTTTGGGGTGATCGAAGACACATTAAAGATGGGTATGAGAATAACTTAGTTCAGGTGGCAAAATTTTTTGATTACTTTGAAAACCTATATGTAAACGAAAAACCAGATGTAATTGTTACAAACGCATTCGCATCTATGCCACATTTAATTTCGTATTACGTGGCTACTGAACTAGGAATAAAAGTAATTCATGGTACAAAGATGCGAATGGCACTCTTCAATTATACCTATTGGAGTGAAAATTATTATGGTAGCTTAGTTCCGTACAAACCAGTAAAACCTGAAATGTTTCATAAGGCTAAAGAGTTACTCTCTCAGTTCAGGCAGACTCAAGAAATTAGCCAGCGTGATAAAGATGTGATTGTACAGAAAGAGTCAATCGGAAAAGAGCACCTTAAGAGATTCTTTAACTATTCATATCATTACTACGTAACTAAAAAATACTCTGGACATTCAAAACCTAATCCATTCAAAAAACTTTTTGTAGAAGAGGCGATTCCTCGAATGAAACGTTTTTATTACAAAAAGTATTTTAAGTGGGATAATGCAGATCTCAGTTCGAAGTACGTTTATTTCCCACTTCAGGTTCAACCTGAGGCTACGACCATGACATATGCTCATTTTTACATGAACCAGCTGTCTTCGCTCGAGGCGTTATCAAAAAGTGTTCCAATGGGTTATAAGATCTATGTAAAAGAACACCCTGGTATGTTGGGTAAGAACCCATATTCATTTTATAAAGCGTTGAGAAAGTTACCAAACGTTAAAATTATAGCGATGAACCTAGATAGTTATGACGTTATGAAAAAAGCTTCTCTTATAGCAACTATTTCAGGTACAACGGGGTTAGAAGCAACATTGCTCAAGAAACCTGTCATAACTATGGGCAAAGTTTTTTACAATGACTGTAAACTTGTAAAGCATATCGGAGACACAGCGATAACTCAGTGGCCTAAGGTTATAAAAGAGTATTTAGATGACTATCGATGTAATGATAATGATATTCTAGATTTTTTGGCCTTATACTTCTCTAATTCAACTGAATGTATGATTGCAGAGCCGTTAGAAACAGGCTGGGACGTCGTGATGCCGGAAAAAAATCTCGAATCCATTTATCTTGGATTATCAGAATACCTTTCATCGAATTGATAGTTTATGAAAGAGATATTTTCCACTGCTAGACTGCATGTCTTACTGCAGCCAGTGTTCTTAATGTGTGGTTTTTTTTGGAATAGTTTTTTAACGAAAACAATAAGCGTTGACAGTTATGGGCTGTTTACGCTTTCGTTAACTATTTTTTCAATACTATCCATAACTGCGAATTTAGGCTCTGCAGGCGGAGTAATGCGATTTATTCCCCTATATCAGGAATCTAATTCTCAGCATCTACTGAAAAACGTATATCGATTGTCGATATTTATACCATTAACGCTATCTTTATTACTGTATGGCATTTTATATGTAGGTAAGCGAACTATTGATGAAAACTTTGTCTTCGGATTTTCAGAAGTGTTCCCTATTTTGGGGTTGTATATAATCATCAATTCAGTTGGTTCTTCTTTAATGAAAATATCAATTACTAACGGAGATTTTCTAAGAACTAAATTAAATGAGCTCTTCTTTCAAAAAGTTTTACCTATATTATTGCTATGTATTGTTTCAATACTACATATCCCTGGGTTGAAGGTTGTTATAACGGTGTTTATCGTATGTAACCTAGCTTCGCTGTTTTATTGGGTCATTCTAATAAGAAAGTACTATCAGTCAATTCCGACTAAGGATAAGGGTCTAAAACTCGACAAGGAATTCTTGAGATTTTCCATATTGAGTGGAATTTCAAGTATCTTATCTATGATTTACCTTTGGTCTGATAATATTCTTATCGGATTTTACATGGAAAATTATGATGTAGGCTTGTATGGGGCAATGTTTATAGTCGCGGTGATCGTTCGCAACTTTTGGTTTATGGCCTTCACGCCAATTTTGTTACCAGTCTTAACGAAGTATATTGTCAGAAAAGAACATAGTGAAGTCATACAGACTTTTGAAACTTTGCAGAAGATACTAGTTGCTTTAACACTACCGGTTGCGACGGTTTTTCTTGTAGGAGGAGACTATCTAATAAGTTTGATGTATACCGATGAATACTTAAATGGATTAAGCGCCTTTCAAACTTTAGTATTACTTTATACAGTATGTATCTGCTTTGGTTATTCTTCGTATGTTGTTTCAGCAGAGGGAAGGGCGGACGTAATATTCAAATTGACAGTTTTTACATTGGTGATAAATATAGTTTTGAATATGATTCTGATTCCCAAATATGGTCTCATTGGTGCGGCAATAGCAACAGGAATGAGCGAAGTAGTGTTTTCGCTTTCCTGTTTTGCGTTTATCCGTAGAAAATATAAGATAAAATTGTGGGATTGGTCGGTAGCGATCTCAATTTTGTCATTGATTATACTATACGTAACTCCTAGAACCGAAGTTGATACTACATTGATATGCGTATTTGTAATCGCTTTAACTATAATAAGTCTATGTTTCAAGGTCAAAAACTCTATCATCTGGCGTGATAGAAAAGGTGATTTATGAAGATTTTATGTATAACGGGCTCTTTTCTTCCAGATATTGGTGGTATGCAATTTTCTACTCATCAAACTATTATGGGGCTGGTAGAAAATGGAGCAGAAGTGACTCTAATTTGTCCATTTACCGAAGGTAGCGATAAATTCGACGAGGATCTCGCTTTTACTGTATTGCGCTCAGGTAAAGGCGGTTATTTCACAGATTTAAACAACATGATGTTGGCAAACAAACTATTCTTACGTGACAATTATGAACATGTTATAGTCATGGGGCATATGTGCGAGGTTTCCTATGGCGTGTTGTCGAATTTCTTAGCATTTAAAGCTATAATACTGGCCGCTGGAACAAGGTTGTCTTTTCATAACTCGTGGCACAAAGTTTTTATCCGTAATATCCTATTATGCCGAGCATATAAAAATGCATTAAAGATAATTACTATTTCCGAGCAAACGGCTCGCGATATCTCCCAATTCACGAAATTAGAGTTTGATCGAATGAGGAAGATTCCCCGTCCTATCGATGGAAACATTTGGAAGCCTGACTCTAACCGATATATAGGGGGAAATAACTTATTTCGGATAGTTACTTTTAGTCGCTTGGAAGAACAAAAAAACATTCAGGGAGTGTTACAAATATTATCAAAAATTGATACTGAGAAATTCCCTTTTGAATATAAAGTTATCGGTGATGGTGAATATAGAGATAATTTAGTAGCACATGCCAACGCGCTGAATTTAGGGAAGAATGTTGAATTCCTTGGATATAAAGAACAAGACGAAATTTCCAAGATATTATCTGTGAGTGATCTACATATTTTGCTTTCTAAGGCTCACAACGGCTTAGGGGAAACTTTTGGGAGAGTTTATGCTGAGGCTGGATTTGTAGGAGTACCCTCTATAGGATATGACACGCCAGGAGTTAGAGAAGCTATAAGTGAAGGGATTAGTGGGTATCTTTTTAGCTTCGATGAAACTGATGATATAAAAAATAAGATCGAGCAGTTGATATCTAATAGACGGTTACTAGAAGAGCTCTCTGACACTACAATTAGGTTCTGTAATGAGAATTTTGAAAAAAAAATTAATTGGAGCCGCGATATTGGATTACATAAATGAATAGAATCATTAGTTCACTACTTTGGAAGTTTAAAAACCGTCACATTCTTAAGCTGTACAAAGAGTTAAAAGAGCACGAGTCGTCTCTCAATACTCTTTCAGAACGTAAGCTTAAACTGTTGTTGTCTCATGCCAAAAGTCATGTCCCTTATTACCGAGATATAGATTTAGATAGGGTTGAAGTTAACGATCTTACAAGCTTACCAATAATGACCAAGGATATATTGAGAAACAACTTCAAAGAATTGACATCTTCTTCTACCTTGTATCCATTCTGGGAGAACACTTCTGGTGGTTCTACAGGCGAACCAGTTAAGTTCTTACAAGACCGAAATTATCAAGATTGGGTCGATGTTACTTTGTACTATTATTACAAGGATATGCTAAAGCTCGATTGGACAAAAAGCAAAAAATTTATAATCTGGGGTTCAGTAGATGATTTCAAGAAAAGAACAACAATTAGTGCTAAAATAAAGAATTATATTAGTAATATTGTTTTTTCAATGCTTTTGATTTTGGTGATGATAGGAAAAAACTAGCTATTGAGAAGATTAATAGTTACCAACCCGACATATTAAAGTCTTATAGCAACTCTTTAGCTGATCTAGCCAGTTATGCAAAGAAACATAATTTAAAAGTCTTCTCACCAAAGTTGATAATTACAAGCACAGCTATGTTGTATGATGAGCAAAGGTATCTAATAGAAGAAGTCTTTCGATGTAAAGTGTATGATTTTTATGGTTCTCGTGAGTCTAGTGGTATTGCCGCAGAGTATGACCATCGTCAACTTAAACACATATTTATATTTAATAATATAGTGGAAGTTGTAGATGATAGAATCTTGGTTACTAACCTTCATAATTATACAATGCCGCTAATTAGATTTGATATTTTGGACTCTGGACGACGCGTTTCTAAACATGGAGAGGACTTTATTCTTGAAGGCTTAAATGGAAGGGTGTTTGATTATCTTATAGGAAAAGATGGAAAAAAGATACATGCTCAATATTTTATAACATTATTTTTTGGTATCGACGAAATTAAAAATTTTAGTGTTGTCCAAACAAAATTGGATGAAGTGATAGTTTATTATGTTCTTAGTGTTGGTTCAATTTCATCGAGTGTTTTAAATAACATTAACAGCGATATTTCCGGTGCACTAGAATTGCCAGTTAAAGTTAATTGGGAAGAAGTTGATGAGATACCGAAAACAAAGAGCGGAAAATACATATACGTGAGAAGTGAATTATAATGTGTGGAATATTAGGCTCAATTACTAAAAGACAATACAACCTGAATAATGCTTTACGGTCTTTAGCACATAGAGGGCCGGATAATCAGCAAGTATGGAAACATGACCTTGTGACATTTGGCCATACAAGGCTATCTATCAACGATTTGTCTTCAAATGCGAATCAGCCTTTTCAATATCAAGATGTCGTAGCAGTTTTCAATGGAGAAATATACAATTACAAAGCTTTAAGAGAGCAGATCTCATGTGATTATACATTTACAACTAATTCTGAAGTTGAGGTGATTTGTGCTTTGTACAAACGCTATGGTATCGATTTTGTTGATAAACTCGATGGTATGTTTTCTATAGCCATTTTTGATATTACAGAAAACGAAATTTTCTGTTTTAGAGACCGACTAGGGAAAAACCATTTTATTACCATTTTGACTATGACAAGAATGAGTTTTACTTTTCTTCTGAACAGAAAACATTTTCGGAGTTCAATATCGAATTTCAATTCGATAGTAGGATCATCGATAATGTTCTTAATTACACATTTTATTCAAGAGAGTCGTTGAATTCAAATGTTTCAACGCTTCCTCCTGGAGGATATTTACGACTCAACCTAAGCAATTTTCAAATAGAAGTTAGTAAATATTTTGAAGTGTCTGATCTAATTGATGAGTCTTATTATAGAGAACTAAATAATTCGAACTGCGAGTCCATTCTTCAAGATTTATTACGTAGCAGTATTAAGAAAAGATTAATGTCAGACGTTCCTGTTGCTATTATTGCATCTGGCGGTCTAGACTCGTCGTTGATTTCTCATTTCGCAAATGATTATGGAGACTATAATTTACTGCATGTTAATTCTGTTGATGATTCAGAGCTGAACTACGCCAACTCTCTAGCAAAAGACTTAAATGTAAGATTACATTCTATGGATCTTAACTACGATACATTTGTCAATAACCTAGACGATACGTTATTTTACTGGGAGTATCCATTAGTTCATAATAACGCAGTTGGGATACTTCAGGTCTCTAAGTTGGCTCGTGAGCAAGGATATAAAGTATTACTAGGTGGAGAAGGTGCCGATGAACTTTTTGGAGGTTATCCTTATCATCAGTTATTTATGAAAGCTAATTATCTAAGTAGGTTTTTAAAATTCGTACCTACTCAACTTAATCAAGCTCTTATTTATGCGCGCACGGACACGAAAAGTGCTGGGACTCACCCTACGATTGAACATATACTTGTGTCAGAACGTTTTAAAAAGTATGAACAAAAATATAGTTTTGTTTCTAGTGAACATGAAAGAAAAATGCTCTCTTATCTCGCCAGCGAACTTGAGGAATACCTAGTTCCACTGTTGTCTCGTGCAGATCGTATGAGTATGTCTCATGGTGTAGAAATGAGGCTACCTTTCCTTGACATTGAGGTTATACGTTTTGCTCTCAATCTCCCTTTACGAAGTAAGCTTTCTTTGTCTAAGTCCAAAATAATTTTGAGGAATATCGGCAAATCAATCTTGTCACCCAGCTTGATAGACAGGCCAAAAACTGGTTTTACAGTAAACTATTCTGAGCGTTTTTTGCTAGAGAACGGTATTGATGAACTCCATCATTTAAATAAATATTTCGATTCAAAGAACGTTATTCGAAATTTATACCGTAACAAGCAATATCACAAGATTATGAAGCTTTATACACTTGATAAAATATTGAAGAGAAACCATGACAATTCAATTCGTTATTAGGGATGACGACTTATCCTACTTTTCTGACATTGAGTTAATCGAACGATTATACCAAGGCGTCTGGAAAGAGTTTCCTATTACATTTGCAACTATACCTTATCAGAAAGGGACTATAGCTGGACATATGCCACTCGAGTATTGGCACACAAATACTGTATTTCCAATTGGTGAAAATGTTGCATTAGTTAATTATATCAAGTCAAAAATTAAGGAAGGGCGTGTAGATTTAGTAATGCATGGTATACATCATACTTACCGATTTGACAGGCATAAAATAGTTCCTGAACTCAAAGAGCCATCTCCTAACTTCGCGGTTCAGTTAAGAGAAGCTAAGCAATATCTTGAAGAAGTATTCATGACTGAAATCAATACATTTGTCCCGCCAAGCAACACAATGTCTAAAGAGGTCTCTCGTGAGTTAATCAGTCAAGGTTTTAATTTGCTCAATTTGCCTGGCGTAAGGTGCAATACGAGAAGTTTGCTTTCATGGCCCCATCAAAAATCTAGATTGGAGCGTATTTACTATATGGCAAAACATAGGTTTGATAGTCCAAAACCCATAATTGAAGGCACTCGGTGGGAGATTGGCGGCTATGCACTAACGCCATCTACGAACTTAGAACAATTGAAGAGTGCTTTCCGTTACTGTTTGACTCACAACCTTCCATTTGTTTTAGCAACTCATTTCTGGGAACATAGCTGTCGATTACCAAATAATAACAATAAGTTGCAGTATGATATCTTATTAGAGTTTTTAGATTATTGCTACAGCTACGATATCAAACCTTGTTTGGCGCGAGATATTATATTATGAAAAAGCTGATATTTGTTAATATTGGTATGATGATGTTCCGCGGTGGTGGGGAAAATTTCGATATCAATATGTCTAAGGCTCTTCATGACTTAGGTGTCGATGTGGAAATCTACTCGTTGCAACCAGTATTTCGAAAGACTAATTTTGACTCAGTACCGAGACACTTTGGAAAATGCACACTGATTAGAGCCCCTTGGCTGTATCCGTTTACTCAATGGTTTCACAAAACACCTGGGCTCAGTAAGCTAAAAGGGGTTCGTGCGATCCCTAGGCTCATAGGCCAGATCACATTTGAGTTAAGAGCCTACTTCAAGTTGAGAAAACTAAATGAAAGCGTAGTGGTGCATACTTGTGAACTCCCTTTGTTAACTTATCTACTGTCTACTTTTAGTCATCATTCTGCCTATATGAGGATGCCCGGACCGCTAAGTAATTTTTATGATACTTTCTTAGCTAAGAACAGTAATGGAATAATTGCTAATGGTGATGCATATTCAAAAATAGAGAAGTTACACTCTATTAAACCGAAATTAAATTATGTCGAAATTGGAGTGTATGATTTTTCAAAGCATGAATTAGTTTCTAGTGGAAAACAGCGTGAAGCATATAGCATTGACCAGAATGATTTTGTTGTTTTATACGTTGGTAGACTTATAAATATAAAAAATATACCAATGCTAATGGAAGGTTTTTCGTTATTTAAAAACAAGGTTCCGAACTCAAAGCTTATCATTGTTGGAGAGGGTGCCCAAAAGCAAGATCTGGAAATATTAGCAAAGCATCTAATGATTGATAAATCAATAGTATTTGCAGGTAATATTGATAAACCTGAATTGGCAAACTTCTATAATATGGCTGATGTCTTTGCTCTTACGTCTCATTATGATAATTTCCCTAATGTAATGATAGAAGCTA
This sequence comes from Vibrio brasiliensis LMG 20546, assembly GCF_000189255.1. Taxonomy (GTDB): domain Bacteria; phylum Pseudomonadota; class Gammaproteobacteria; order Enterobacterales; family Vibrionaceae; genus Vibrio; species Vibrio brasiliensis. The sequence goes on from NZ_AEVS01000111.1 coordinate 46,393, forward strand.
TGTCTTTCGGTCTTCCATGTGTAGGAACGAATGTTGGGGGAATTCCTAATATTATTTTTAATGACTCACTTGGTGTTGTTGTAAGTGCTAACGACACTTACGAACTATCTAGCGCGTTTTCTCAATGTTATGAAACCGACTTTGATAGAAACTATATATCGAGTATTATATCAAAAAAATATAGTTGGAATAAAAGTGCAAAAGAATACATCAATTTGTTACAATTATAGCTTTGATTTGGTTATATCATCATTCATTCTTTTTATGTTTGTGTCACTCCCTTTTGCTGTTCAAGGGTGGAACCCAAGTTTGATGGTTTTAAATCGACTTCTATTTGTTTTATTCGGTGTTATTTGTCTTGTACGGCACCTGATAACATGTCAGTTTAAAGTCCGAATTGACTTGAATTTTTTATTCTTACCCATTTTTGTAATGTATAGTTTAATAGTTTCAATTTTCTTTAGAAGTGACGGAATTTTAGCGTATATTAAGGAGGTTGCGCTATTTGTATCAGTTTTTTCATTGATTCTATACTGTTTTACATCTTATATCCCTCCTTTGGTCCCGAGGCTATTTTGTGTCATTGCATCCGCTTTTTCTCTAGATGCAGTATTTCAATCCATATACGGAACAAATATTTTTGGTTTTTCCGAACCTTTTATGGGTCGGCACTGGGGAGTCTTCCACTATGGAGCACCGACTCTCGGTATTTATTTAAGTTTGATTTTCTTTGTTCCTATGTATGTACTTAAAAGTCGAATTTTGGCAGTGCTAACGATGAGTATATTTGCATTAGGAATCTTAGTATCTAATGATAGAGCTGCTCTTATGATCGTGTTTTCGTCTTTTTTGATTTACATGCTTATACAGGGAGGGGGGAAGAGGATCTTATATTTAATAGCACTCACTATGTTAATCGTGATCCTTTCTGCTGTTTTGTATGACTACCTACCTTACAGAATACAATGGTTGGTTGGATTTATTAAAGAAGTGCTTGTTTCTGATAATATTTCGCCTGAAATGTTAGATAGATTCTCTGTGAGTGCATATGTGGATATTTGGACTACGAATATTAGGATCTGGTTTGACCAAGATAATTTATTTTTCGTGTTTTTCGGATCTGGTTTTGGAAACCTGCAATACTTCTTAGTCTCAGAAGGAGGGTATGAACGCACGCACAGCTTTTTGCTGGAGATTCTTATGACTTTTGGGGTATTTGGAAATGTGTTTATTCTAATTATGCTTAAGGGAATCATCAGAAATTACAATTCTGGTGCAATTATGATATTGTCATATTTCACTCCGTTTTTTTTCTTTTCACTTTATAGCGCAAATACTTTATTCATGCTTATCTTTTCGTTCTACAGCTATGCTTACTACAGAACGCAACTTGGGGAGAATTACGATTGACTAATCGCCAATTGAAATTATTAGTTTTTGCATTTTTGACTATTATCCTAACGATTTTTTTGGGCCTATTTATGAAGATGAAAGGGCCTTTCATGTTCGCAAACATAACGACAGTTAGCACGGAGCTTGCGTACTCAAGTCCAGCAGAGCTGCCCAGCTCGATTTCATTCGATCTCAGTTATGTTTCCGACGATTTGACCAGTGACTATCTTTCGTTTTTGAGTCAGTATCTGGTGGCTGATGGTCAAAGAAGCCTCTTGTCTGATATCGACTCTGTAGTAAAAGCTACTCACTATTTGATGAGTTTTGGGGATCGTACAAGCAACGGGTTAGCTAGGAACCTAGAGGATGTTTTAGATAAGTCAGGTAGATATCGTAACGTCTGTAGCGAGGCCGCTAAAGTCTCGTCCGTACTTTTACATGCTTTAGGTTATTCGAGTCGTGTAGTATGGGGTGGGAACCATGTCTTCACTGAAGTTTGGAATGACGAAACTTCACAATGGATTTTGCTTGATGCAGACGGACTTGTTATGGCAAAAAATAATGGACAGTTATTAAACTATCTAAATACTAGAAAGTTGGCTTTATCAGATGTGGATATCTTTGTCCCAGTAGGTGGTTCTCATGAGGTAGATCAGCAGTATAATAAAGAACTGTACTCTAATTCTCGATTTTTCGTTATTATCGATGCAAATAGAGTATTTGAATTGCATGATCTTTTTAGGTCACCAGCGTATATTATGTCTTATGTATTTTTGGATTCGAATAGCGAAGTTTCAGGCTTGCAGGTTGAAGAGCCAGTCTTTAAATCGCTAGGAAATATAGAGTTGTTTTGATGTGTGGTTTTGTTGGTTTAGTTGATTTTTCCGGGGGATTTAGGTCGGATTTTCTGGATTCGATGGCAAATGCTATTAACCATCGCGGTCCAGATGATTCTGGGACTTATTTTAGCGAAAAGGATAGTTATCACATAGGTTTAGCGCATAAGCGTTTATCAATTCAGGACTTGAGCAATAATGGGCATCAGCCTATGGTTAGCTCATGTAAAGACTATATTATTGTTTTTAATGGAGAAGTGTATAATTTTGATGGTATTAAAAAAGAGCTCAAACTTTTAAATTATCATTTTAAATCGAATTCAGATACAGAAGTTATCTTGTATAGTTATATGGAGTGGGGCGATAAGTGCTTAGAAAAATTTATCGGCATGTTTGCTATATGTATTTATAACAAACAGGATGACTCTCTGTTTATAGCGAGAGATCGATTGGGCGTCAAACCGTTGTACTATTATTTGAATGAAGATGTTTTTTTATTTTCCTCTGAGTTGAAATCTTTTCATTCGCATCCAAACTTCCGGGAATCAAAAACAATTAACACTGAAGCTTTAGCCAGCTTTTTCCAGTATGGTTATATTAACGGACCAATTACAATTTTCGATGGTGCCTATAAGCTAGAACCAGGCACATTTATGATTTTTGATTTATCTAAGGGCGCTTTTGAAGTCAAAACTTATTGGAGCATCGACGATTGCTTTACTCAGAAGAAAATCAATCTATCAGAAAGTGATCTTGTCGATGAACTTGAATCATTGTTAGTTGATTCTTACAAGTTGAGAACTGTATCGGACGTCCCTTATGGGGTTTTCCTTAGTGGCGGTTATGATTCCGTTTCCGTTGCATCTTTACTCAGTAAGAAAACCGATACTAGGATTAAGACGTTTACGATTGGCTTTGATGATAGAGATTACGACGAATCAGAGCAGGCTAGGGAGTTATCCCAGTATTTAGGGACTGACCATAAGCAACTAATACTTACCGAAGATGACTTGCTTGATATACTTCACGAATTGCCTGAGATATTTGACGAACCTTTTGGGGATAGTTCTAGTATTCCTACTATCGCTGTATCAAGACTAGCAGCTCAAGATGTAAAAGTTGTTTTGTCAGGAGATGGAGGAGAACGAAAACTTTTTTGGTTATGGCAAATATTTACATACAAAGAAGTTATTCGAGTTTTACAAGAAGTATAGTGTTCCATCTATATCTGACAAATTAGTTAACGATAAAAGTCTCTACACAGCATTTTCATTTGTCCCGTTTAAACTCAAGAAATCCAACTTGGTTAGCAAAACCCTAAAGATACTTAGACTTTCTAAATGTTCTACTATCGAATCACTGTATATTGAAGCAAACAAGTATTTTCTAGATGATGAAGTTAGGCGTTTACTTTCAGTAACCAAGCTCCGCTCAATCGCGTCACTTAGCTCGATGAGGCATATTGATTTTTCTTCATACTTGCCAGAGGACATCTTACAGAAGGTAGACCGAGCTAGTATGAATGCTTCAATTGAATCTCGAGAACCGATACTTGATCATCGTATAGTCGAGTTTTCGGCACGCATACCTGAGTCAGTCCATTATAATGATGAGATAACTAAATCATTGTTAAAAAAAGTGGTACATAGATATGTACCACAAGAATTAATGAGTCGTAAGAAGAAAGGGTTCTCAATTCCAATAGATAAATGGCTTCAAGGAAAGCTTAAGAATGATATTGATAAGTATATCAATTCGGATTTTTTGTCTGATATTCCATACTTAAATAGTGAAGAAGTGATTTTCTTAAAAGAATCTTATTATAATAAGAGAGGAGTGAATCCTCATAAGATTTGGTTTATTTATACTTTTGTTAAATGGTATCAAAGGTGGATGATGAATGTCAGATAAAATTGTCCTGATGATTAACTCGCTTACTCAAGGCGGAGCTGAACGCATTTTTGTCCAACTAGTGAATGATTTTAATTCTCAAGGTTATAAAGTTACAGCTGCTTTTTTAGATGAAGCTACTTTTTATAAGCTACCTGACTCGATTGAAACGATTTATCTCGTAAAGGGGGAAAAAGAAAGTGGTAAGGTAAAAAAATTCTTCAACTTGTTTAAAGCGGCCATTAGACTTAGGAAGTACATAAAAAATAATAATATAAGTTTGGTTCAGAGTCACCTTTTTCGCTCAAATTATATTAATATCATCGCAAAGATTTTAGGGGCTGGTCATAAAGCCCATTTAGTTAGCGCTGTGTCTGCAAAAGCTAAATATCCTGCTGGTCGATTTCTTTCTAATTTGAGTCGAACCATGATAAGTTTTTTTTATCGTAGAGCTGATCTTCTTATATTCAAGGCTAGAGCGATGGAAAAAGAGTATATAAACGACTTTCATCTATCTAACCCATCAATAGTAATTAATAATCCCATTAATACGAATTATGTAAATAAAGAACGATTAAGGACAGAAAGCGCGAAATTCTCATTTGATATTTCTAGAAAATATATTGTTTCTGTAGGTAGATTTCACCCTGATAAGAAACAGTCAGATTTAGTGCTTGCTTTTAGTGAACTCAATAAGACTTGTCGTGATTATGAATTGATCTTCCTAGGGGACGGACCTACCAAGAGTGAGGTTGAGGATCTAGCGTGCGAGATATGTGCTCCTGGTACGGTGCATTTTTTGGGGTCTGTAGACAATCCATTTGTATATTTAAATAAAGCTTCTATTTATATCTCGACATCGATAAGTGAGGGGTTTCCTAACGCTTTAGTTGAAGCTTTGTGTTGTGAAGTCCCCGTAATTTCTACGGATTGTATGACTGGACCTCGTGAAATCTTAGCTCCGGGTAGCGGAGATATTTTTCTGAAAGATACCATTGAAGTCGCAGAGTATGGCATATTGGTTCCGATAAACAATGTTGAGTGTTTAGTTGATGCTATCTGTTTATTGAAAAATGAAGGCTCGGATCTCTATTCAGTGTATAAACGCAAAGCCCCTTTGCGTGCTCAGGATTTTGATTCAAAAGTGATTAATATACGCTACAGAAACTCTTTGGCATTAGGGAATCAGTAATAACGAAGTGGCGCTCATGAATAAAACAATTTTGATAGTTGTAAACGTAGATTGGTTTTTTGTTTCTCATAGACTGCCTATTGCTTTGCGTGCGATTGAACAAGGGTACACAGTTCATTTGGCATCATCTTTTTCTACTCACAAAGCTAAACTTACGCAACTAGGTATAGTCTGTCATGATATCCCATTTACGAGAAGTGGAAGTTCTTTGGTGTCTGAAGGTAAGGTTTTGTTAAGGCTTAGAAAATTGATAGCGGCTTTAAAGCCGGACTTAGTTCACGCAATCACAATTAAGCCTGTTTTGTATACTGGTTTATCTCTTCAATCTTTTTCTCGCCCACCTGCTTTTGTAGCGGCTATATCAGGGTTAGGCTATGTCTTCAGTGCCGATACAAAGAAAGCTAAGTTTGTAAAGCTACTAGTATCTATGTTTTATAGGTTAGCATTAAGAGGTAAGCGCAAAACGGTAATATTTCAGAACGACTCGGATCAAAACATTTTATCAAACATTATTGAACTGCCAGCAAGCCAACGAACCTTAATTAAGGGCTCAGGTGTTGACCTTAACTTGTATCATCATAGACCAGAGTCTGCGGAGGAAAGGGAGATTGTGTCGATGGCTTGTCGATTGCTCAAAGAAAAAGGTGTCTACGAATTTGTAGAAGCTGCGAAGATAATAAAATGTAAGCGTCCCAAGACAGCGTTCTGGCTAATTGGTAGTATTGACCCTGAAAACCCTAACTCAGTAGAGCAAGGTGAGATAGATAGATGGGTTGATAGTGGGGTCATTGAAGCATTGGGTCATCGTACTGATATACCAGAGCTATTTGCTCGCTCAAGCGTTGTGACTATGCCTTCTTTTTATGGAGAGGGCGTACCAAAAGTGCTTATTGAAGCCGCTGCTTGCGGTAGGCCTGTAGTAACTACTGATAACCCCGGGTGTCGAGACGCTATTATTGATAATGTGTCGGGGTTACTTGTTCCTACTAAAGATTCGCAGGCGCTGGCTGAAGCTATAATGGTTTTGTTACTTGATAAGGAAAAGAGGGCTGAAATGGGAGAACAGGCGCGTCGTTACGCGGTGCGGGAGTTTGATGTAAATAATGTAGTCTCAAGGCATATTGAGATTTATAAGTTCCTTATAGAGAGCAAATGATGTCAGTTTTGGTAACGGGTGCTTCTGGTTTTATCGGTCGTAATTTGTTAGAGCGGCTTCCCAAGGAAAGCACCATTGCCCTTGGTCGAACCAAGCCTAAAGGTTTATTCCAATACAAGTTTGTTAAATCAAACATCGATGGTGTTACAGATTATTCTGATGTGTTAATGGGCGTAAGGTGCATAGTTCACTTAGCTGCTCGTGTACATGTTATGAAAGACTGTGTTGATAATCCTCTAGAATCTTATAGAGCGGTTAATACTTACGGAACAGCAAATCTTGCTCGTCAAGCGGCTAACGCAGGAGTTAAGCGGTTTGTATTTATCAGCAGCATCAAAGTTAACGGAGAGAGTACTATCTACGGGAGGCCGTATACACCTTTCGATATTCGAAACCCGAAAGATGATTATGCCTTGTCAAAATCTGAAGCAGAGCTGGAACTTTTATCAATTAGCAAAGAGACAGGTATGGAAGTTGTGATCATTCGTCCAACCTTAGTCTATGGCCCTAATGTTAAGGCAAATTTTTCGTCACTAATGAATTTGGTATCAAAAGGAATACCGTTACCATTTGGCAGAATAACGCATAATAAGCGTAGTCTTGTCTTTGTTGATAACCTCGTTGATCTAATTGTCAGTTGTTTAGATCACCCTAATGCTGTTGGCCAAGTATTTCTTGTCTCAGATGATTGTGATATTTCCACTTCTCAGATGGTGGGAGAGATGTCAGAAGCCCTCGGGGTATCTCAATGGCAAATACCAATACCAATATTGTGTTATAAGTTATACGGAAAATTGTTCAAAAAGTCAGATGTTACAGATAGGTTAATCGGCTCTCTACAAGTCGATATTTCACACACTAAAGATACATTGGGATGGACACCTTTGAGAACTCTTCATGAAGGTATGATAGAAACGGGCAATGCGTTTTTGGAGTACAAAAAGGTAACTTAAAAAAATGATACGTATTATTGATTTTGTAGCCGCATTTTTGGGACTGTTACTTGTGTGGCCTATTCTATTAACTATTGTTGTTATAGGTCTCTTCGATACAGGTTCACCAGTTTTTATTCAAGAACGCGTTGGACGAAACAAGAAACCGTTTAAGTTGATCAAGTTCCGAACAATGTCTGTTGAAACAAAATCGGTTGCTTCTCACTTGGCAAACACTAACTCCATAACTAAGTTGGGTTCCTTTTTACGCAAAACTAAAATTGATGAATTACCACAACTGATTAATGTAGTTAAAGGCGAAATGAGTTTAGTCGGACCTAGACCTAATTTGTTCAACCAGACTGATCTAATTCAAGAGCGTGATGCTTTAGGTATATACGATGTTCTCCCCGGCATTACTGGACTTGCTCAGGTAAAAAATATTGATATGTCCACCCCTGAGCTTTTAGCAAGAACGGATAAACAGATGATTGATGGCCTAAACTTAAAACATTACTTAAAGTATATTGTAATGACAGTTACGGGAAGTGGTTCCGGTGATGCAATAAAATAGAAGATCACTAAAGCAACATCGTTGATGTGATAATCTCTTTGAGACGACCTCTCATTACTTTAGCTATATAGAGGCAGTGGTTTGCAGTCTTTGATAAGCAACTTTAATTATTAACTATTTACAAGCAGTGTTACTTATATAAAAGGTGTTCGTTGGGCATCAATATTATGTCTCGTGGCTACAACTAGTAGATAGTGGCTACTTTGGCATGGGAAGTAGTTATCTTTCATAACTGCTCGATAAGCTCTCTACTCACTTGCTGCACAATCGCGTTTTAGGTTTTGTGCAGTAAAATTAAGATAAACGTTATGGCTAGACTCAATTTTATATGGAATATGTCGCGTTTTAATAAACGCTTGATCAGTGTGTTAATAGATACTGTCTTTATCATCGCGTCTTTTTATGCGGCTTATTGGACTCGTATTGGGCACATAAAGCCTCTTGAAGACATCTTCACACAATATGTCGTGCTCGGGACATTACTCGTAACTATCTTTGTATTTTCCAAACTTGGTCTCTATCGAGCTGTCCTACGTTATCTAACTTTTCATGCGTTAGCTGTAGTAAGTGTGGGGACCATCATATCCGCAGCTTCAATATCTATTCTAGCTTTTTACTTCGATGCTCCAATACCGAGATCAGTACCAATTATTTATGGAGCATTTTTGTGCTTACTGTGTGGAGGGGCTAGATTAGTAGTTAGAGTTCTTGTTTCGCAAAGTAATGGCAAAGGTAAAAAAAGTGTCCTTATCTATGGTGCTGGCTCTGCGGGTCGACAATTAGCTCTTGCATTACGATCTTCAGAAACCCATAAAGTAGTCGGTTTTATTGACGAGGATAAAACGCTCTACAATACCATTATTATGGGCTTGAAAGTTAAAGGTATTAGTAGAGCAGAATCATTGATAGAGAAGCACTCTGTCAGTCAAATATTACTAGCTGTTCCGAGCGCTTCAAGGGCTCGTCGAAAAGAGATTCTAGACTCTTTGGTACATCTCTCAGCAGAAGTTTTAACTGTTCCTGACATGAAAGATATCGTAGAAGGCAAAGCAAAAATCGACGAGTTAAAAGATGTTGAGATAGAAGATCTACTTGGTCGAGATTCGGTTGCTCCGCAGCAAGCTCTGATGGAGGCTAATATCAAAGGTAAAGTTGTTATGGTCACCGGAGCTGGCGGTTCTATTGGTTCTGAACTTTGTCGTCAAATTATTCGTCAAAAGCCTCAATCCCTAATTCTATTTGAGCTATCCGAGTTTGGCTTATATCAAGTTGATAGAGAACTCTCTAACTTAGTTTCGAGTGAAGGTCTGAGTGTTGAAATAATTCCATTATTGGGCTCTGTGCAAAGGATTAATCGTCTTGCTACTGCAATGAAGAGCTTTGGTGTGCAAACCGTGTATCATGCTGCTGCATATAAGCATGTTCCATTGGTGGAATACAATGTAGTGGAAGGAGTGAGAAACAACGTCTTTGGTACCTACTACACAGCGAAAGCAGCCATTGAAGCTAGAGTTGAGTCTTTCGTGCTTATTTCTACCGATAAAGCGGTGCGCCCAACCAATGTTATGGGGACCACTAAACGTATGGCTGAACTAGGTCTTCAAGCACTAGCTGAGCAAGAAAACGCAAAAGAGCATGGAACTCGTTTTTGTATGGTTCGATTTGGTAATGTTCTAGGCTCTTCTGGTTCGGTTATTCCATTGTTTAAAAAGCAAATTGCCAATGGTGGCCCTATCACCGTTACTCACCCAGAGATTATCCGTTACTTTATGACAATCCCAGAAGCAGCGCAGTTGGTGATTCAAGCCGGTGCAATGGGCAAAGGTGGGGACGTGTTTGTTCTTGATATGGGTGAACCAGTAAAAATAACTGATCTCGCGGTAAATCTTGTTCAGTTGTCAGGGTTAGAAGTTAAAGATGAAAGTAACCCATACGGAGATATAGCTATTGAGTTTTCTGGTCTCCGACCGGGTGAGAAATTATTTGAAGAACTTTTGATTGGCGATAATGTTGGTGAGACAGCTCACCCTCGAATTATGACAGCTAATGAGCGCTTTCTTCCTTTAGATCAGTATATAGAGCTTACAGAAAAACTAGATGTAGCTTGTCATAACTTTGAGCATGATGAGATTCGTAAGTTATTGCTTGAAGCACCCACCGATTTCAATCCAACTGACGGAATTGGTGATCTTGTCTGGCAAAAGCTTCA
>NZ_AEVS01000110.1 GCF_000189255.1 Vibrio brasiliensis LMG 20546
GCTTCTCGCTTCTCGCTTCTCGCTTCTCGCTTCTCGCTTCTCGCTTCTCGCTTCTCGCTTCTCGCTTCTCGCTTCTCGCTTCTCGCTTCTCGCTTCTCGCTTCTCGCTTCTCGCTTCTCGCTTCTCGCTTCTCGCTTCTCGCTTCTCGCTTCTCGTTTCTCGCTACTTCCTCAACAACACCTGCTCGACCTTATGATCCTGTCCTTTCTGCAAGATTAAATGCGCGCGGCCTTTGGTCGGAAGAATATTGGCATCAAGGTTCACACCATTGATGGCCTGCCAGATGCTGTGTGCTTTGGCGATGGCTTGTGGCTCGGTTAACTGGGTGTAGTGGCTAAAGTAAGAGCCTGGTTTGGTAAAGGCACCCTGGCGAAACTCGAGGAAACGTTCAACATACCACTTTTCAATGACGTCGCTATCAGCATCAACGTAGAGTGAGAAATCTAAGAAGTCTGAAACAAAGACACGATGCGGATCGTGAGGGTAGTCCATACCACTTTGCAGAACATTCAAACCTTCAATGATCAGTACGTCAGGACGATCTACCACTTTAAAGTCGTCGGTAATGTCATAAGTAATGTGTGAGTAAACCGGCACTTCGAGATTTGGCTTACCTGCTTTCACATCAGAAACGAACTCGACTAACTTCTTAATATCGTAAGATTCAGGGAAACCCTTACGGTGCATAATTCCGCGCTCGTCGAGAACCTTTTTCGGATAAAGGAAACCGTCAGTGGTGACCAGCTCAACCTTAGGGTGGTTGTCCCAGCGTGAAAGCAGGGCTTTAAGCAGACGCGCAGTGGTACTTTTACCTACTGCCACACTTCCCGCGATACCAATGATAAATGGCGGAGCGGATTCTTGATTTGATAAGAAGTTGTTCAATACCGTATTTCGGCTTTGGCGTGCTGCTACATATAGGTTAAGCAGACGAGCCAGAGGCAGGTAAATCTCCTCTACTTCATCCATCGTGAGTCTTTCGTTCACACCTTGTAGCTCAACCAAGTCAGCCTCGGATAACGTCATAGGCACGGCATTACGCAATTCGGCCCACTGCTGACGATTAAAAGAGAGATACGGAGTCATAGTCATCCTAACTTGGTTTTACGATAGAGCTGCGAAAATACAACAACCAACAAAGATTGCAAACGACATAGTCTACATTAGTCATTTTTTGACGATAAATTGGGCGAAATTTCAACAAATAAGCCTAAACGGGAGAAAAAGAGATTTTTTTTTAAATTTACTATTGCAAGGCAGAAAATCATTCAATAGAATGCGCACCACTTATGCCGACTTAGCTCAGTAGGTAGAGCAACTGACTTGTAATCAGTAGGTCACCAGTTCGATTCCGGTAGTCGGCACCATTCTCTCCTTTAGTAGTGAGAATGGATGAAAAATTTGGAGGGGTTCCCGAGTGGCCAAAGGGATCAGACTGTAAATCTGCTGGCACTGCCTTCGATGGTTCGAATCCGTCCCCCTCCACCATATTCTTTAGGAAATAGCTCACAGAGTTACGTGTTGCGGGCATCGTATAATGGCTATTACCTCAGCCTTCCAAGCTGATGATGCGGGTTCGATTCCCGCTGCCCGCTCCACTCAATAGTTATGCTGATATAGCTCAGGCGGTAGAGCGCATCCTTGGTAAGGATGAGGTCCCCAGTTCGACTCTGGGTATCAGCACCAGCTCTCAAGCAAACTTTTCCTTTTGATACTTTCTTTCGACTAAACTACGTTTAGTGTTTGAGAGTAAGTTTATCACCAATACTTTTTTGGTTGCGTGGTCATTTTAAAAGCCACCTAAATCCGTACCTAGAGGGACAACTCATGTCTAAAGAAAAATTTGAACGTACGAAACCGCACGTAAACGTTGGTACTATCGGCCACGTTGACCACGGTAAAACAACTCTAACTGCTGCTATCTGTACTACACTTGCAAAAGT
>NZ_AEVS01000109.1 GCF_000189255.1 Vibrio brasiliensis LMG 20546
AATTTTTTGTCTAATAAGCATTATACAAAAAGGAGGAGTGGGTGATAAATAACATCGCTAAGTTGTTATTGCATTTATTAGTCTCATCGGTAACGGCTTTTTTAGCTGGTTTCTTGAGTGTAGCCATGATGATGATGGGCGGATTTGTAGTGATTCCGACGCTTCAAACTTGGTTCATAATGAAGTATCAACAAGGGGATTATTTTGTATCAGCAGCCATCACATTTGTTCCTTGGGTGATCATTTATTTGTATACAAATGATCAGCCAAATCTTACACAAGAGATAATCAATCTAGCTTGTTGGTCAGCACTTGCTGGGATTCTTATTTACGGCGCTAGATATCATGTATATCCGAAAATTATGGGCTATTGGTCAAGTAGATAATTTTGTATAACAAGTTACCATGGCTTCAAGATACTTTTTCTAATCTTAGATAAGTCGTTCAGGCTGTACCTCTATACGATTTTGTCCAGAATTGTTTCACCAGGCACTTTCTAGAACGAAAGTGCCTAGCTCGAGTTATGTGAATAAGCGTACGTGAAACGCTTATGGACATAAATCCATTCAGACAATGGAACTTATCACCAGTACTGACAACTAATCACATTTGCGAATACAATGATTCCACCAATTGATATGAACAGTGTTCATTATACACTGTTTGGTTAGAATCAGTTTAAAGGACAATAACGGATGAAAAGAGCACTACTCCCTTTTGCGTTAATCACTTTGCTCTCTGGCTGTGCCAGCATGTCTCCCGAAGAATGTAAAACCGCTGACTGGTACAACGTCGGCTACCAAAATGGCTTAAACGGCAATGCGCCAAGCATTATTAATAGCTATACAGAAGATTGTAACGAAGCCGGGGTGACGCCAAATCGAGCACGGTGGAAAGAGGGCTTCGATAACGGCACTATCATCTATTGCTCTCCGGACAATGGTTACACCGTGGGAGCAGAGGGCAGAGAATATTATGGCGTATGCAGCAACAAGCAATTTCTTGAAAATTACCAATTAGGTCGTCAGGAATATCAACGCCAACAGCGTATCCAACAGCTCGATACCGAAATCTCGCTTATCGACAATCAACTAGCCAACAATCCTGACAAAGAAAATGCTAAGCGATTAGAAGAAAAGAGAAAAAGGTTAGTTGATGAGCGTTCACAACTGCTCACACCAGCCGTTAATTTCAATTTCAGCTTCTAAAACCGATGCGTTTAGTTTGCTAAAATCCATGGCCCTAGTTCAGCTCTAGGGTCATAGAAACAAAGTCGCTTAAGCGACTTTGTTTTGCGATGACGGTTAAGGTCGAACGGTCTAATATGCCCCCGCAGAATAGTGCAACTCGTAGCTGTGGCTATAGATTTCGAGAATATTCCCAAACGGGTCTTCCATATAGATCATGCGATATGGCTTTTCTCCAGGATAATAGTAACGAGGCGCTTTCATGCGCTTTTTGCCCCCAGCAGCCACAATTTTTTCAGCCAGCCCTTCTACATCAGGGTCTTGTACGCAAAAATGGAAGATGCCTGTTTTCCAATACTCAAAGTTATCTTCTGGGTCTTCTTGATCTTTAAACTCAAAAATCTCCACGCCCACACGGTCACCTGTAGATAAGTGAGCAATTCTAAATCGTTCCCATCCGGCACCAAAGACGTCAGTACACATTTCACCTATCGCCGAATCATCTTCAGTAATCTCTGTGGGTTTCATGATGAGATACCAGCCAAGAACTTCGGTATAAAACTTTACTGCTGCATCTAAATCTGGAACGGAAATACCTATATGGCTAAAACAACGCGGATAGGTATGGTTGGTGTTCGGCGGTGTAATCATCGTTAACATCTCCATGTGTTTTGATCGTAAGGAAGTCATCAATTGAGAAAGAATAGACCAACAGAAGGGATGCAATATGAACATTGATGTATCAAAAGTTGGAGGTTAACTAATTAGACAAGGTGCCCTTGTGAGCTTTTCAACAAAGATGGGCAAGAGACGGTTCTCAAATACTGGAACGGCTCACAATTAGATTCTTATTACTTACTCTCACTAGAGAGACTTACTACTATGTAATGAGTAGCCTAGGCTTGAGTATGGGTGAGTCTCGATAATTACGATAAGTACAAAATGGTTTAGTGCCAGAAAGACCAGTAGTCCGCTAGCATCGTTGGTTTCATCTTTACTACTTTTGAGTGGAGGCATTGTGCTGGCTTGCACAATTTACTTTCTCTCAGTGATTAATACTCAAGCTGAAGAAGATGTATTAAAACGAGTAGAGTTAGCAATAACCCTCGAACGCAGGCACCGAGAGCACATAGTGTCTGAATATACTTATTGGGATGAAGCCTATACAAAAATCATCGTTGAAAAAGATGCTGATTGGATCGAGGTCAATACTGGTAAATATCTTGCTGATGCCTATGAATATGACTTCACTGTTGGTATTCGCGAAGGTGATCAAAAGGCGTTTTACTTCATCGCAGATGACATGGTTCAGCTAAGTTTTGACGATGTTTACTCGTCCAGTTTGCGCTTTATGAAAGAGTTATCGTCAAGGAGTAATCAGGAAACCAAAACGGCAAGCAGTTTTTTTATGTTAGGTGAGGACTTGTACCTAGTGACTGGGGCACCGCTAATAGACGAAACACTGTCTGAGCCTAGAGAGGGAACTTACATTGCTGCGGGAAAGCGCGTCGATGCTGATTATCTTAAAACACTAACTGAAAGCTATCATTTACCAAGTTTAACACTAGTTAATTCTACGACTCGTGCTCCCGGAATGGACATTTATAGTTTGCAGGATGCATTAGGGGCGACAATAGCGAACTTAGCCTGGAAGCACCAGAATACCAGTCACGAAGTCTTTCCTATCTTGTTGCTTCTGGTTTCAGTCGTGCTTGGGGTTTCAGTTTATATAGTCCGGAGAATAATACTAGAAGACAGTGTTGCTCGAAATAGCTACGAACGGAAACTCTATATCGCTGCAACAACCGATCCTCTTACCAAAGTGAGTAATCGAAGCCACTTTTTTGAAGTAGGTGAGAGGCTACTTCGGAATGAAGAACAACCATTGGCAGTAGTGCTCATTGATATTGACCACTTCAAGAAAATTAACGATAAATATGGTCATCATGTTGGTGATGCGGCCTTATCTTCGTTTGCTGAAATATGCTGCCGTGAAATTCGAGCGAGCGATGTCATCGGTCGTATAGGAGGCGAAGAGTTCGCTGTAATATTGCGAAACGTAACTCCGGAGATAGCGCATGTTATTACCGAGCGAATTCGAAACAGTGTCGCAGAGCGTTATTTTGAGGCAGATGGCGTTAAGTTGTTGATGACGATAAGTATTGGTGTTGTTTACTCTGAGCAGGAACACCACCTCGAATCCCTTATTAAAGAGGCCGACAGCGCCTTGTACCAAGCTAAAGCCGGTGGCCGAAACAGAGTGGTAATGAGTGGTGTTGCTGGAGAAGCGATACGATCTAAATTGTCTAATGACATTCGAATCTATTCGGTTAGCTGACAGCAACTTGCTAACTATCTGAAATAGAACTCATTCATTATGGAAGCTAAGTTGTTTCGATACTCTTAGGGGTGTTTAATCAAGTTTGGTTGCTCATATTGATATCACCACAATAACTGCAAACCGCTAATAGTCACATCAAGCTTAACTTTGATCACTGTGCCCAATTTGTGCTCGTGCTAGCATCGAAAGTAATGAAATAGTTAGGGGGCAAAGATGTCATCAGATCATTACGGAACCAGCGCCAAATACGCACGTAACGAAGCGGGCTACCGAGAGAAAGCGCTAAAACTTTATCCGTGGGTATGCGGAAGGTGTGCGAGAGAGTTTGTTTACTCAAATCTACGCGAACTGACCGTTCATCACAAAGACCATGACCATACGAACAACCCAGAAGATGGCAGCAACTGGGAGCTGTTGTGCCTCTATTGCCACGACAATGAGCACAGTAAATACCTTGAACATGAACTTTATGGGAGCGAAGTTAGGCCAGGCGAAGATGAACAGCAGGGGGCAACGTACAATCCATTTGCTGATTTAGCTAAGATGATGAAAAAGTAACCGGCGGCAGTGCTGAGTGGCTGACTTGTGCGCTTAAAAGTTTCCGCTTACATTAAAGGCCTTTGAAAGGCCTTTTTTGATCGCCGCTGTTCTACCTTTTGGCCAATCCTTTACTGTTCAGGTAGGGCAGAATATGAGGGCGAGACTCCCCAGTTAACTTACCTGTAACCTCTTGCGACCAAGTGCTCTGCTTCTGATTGCTTGAGCGGTTCGCGTAGTAGTCTTGCATGGCCTGGTCATAAGCCTGAATAGTATCAAGATTGAGCGTTTGGTACTGATTCTCGTGCATAATTACATCGATAGGAAGTCTTGGTTTAACCTCTGGGTTTTGGTCCGGATGCCCCAGACACATACCAAACAAAATTGCGGTGTTACCAGGCAGGCTGAGTATTTCATCCACACGCGCTGCATTGTTTCTAAGACCGCCAATATATACGCCACCTAATCCCATTGACTCTGCGGCTAACAAACAGTTTTGAGCCATGATGCCAGAATCCACCGCACCGATAAGAGTTAACTCTGTGAAATCCACTTGTACATCTGGCTTAATGGTTGAGTGGCGTTGATAGTCAATGCAAAACACCAAGAACTCTGCAGCACTTTCTACATACGCCTGATTGCCGGCGCACTCTGCCAATTGTTTTCGTTTCTCACTATCTGTTACTCGAATAATCGACACTACCTGCAACATGCTTGAAGAAGAAGCGGCTAGACCAGCCTGAATGATGGTTTGCAATTGTTCATGTTCTATCGGCTCTGGCGTGAACTTACGAATCGAGCGATGGCCAAGAATGGTTTCTATTGTACTGTTCATGAAGAAAATACATCCTTTGTTTTTTTTATTACGGGGTACAAGTTCACCATAACGAGTTGTAGCCGCTGCGTAAATCGAAAATACCGCCAAGCCCCTGAGTAACCTCTTCCTGAATCATGAGGCACCAAAGAGCCTTTTAAACAATCTAGGTAATCAATTTTAACTGTTTGCATAACAAACAATGGTTTACATTGGGTGCTGCAATCTTTAAACAAAACTCAGCGTTACACAATAAGGAATATACGTGGAAATAGTTGAAGCAAAACGGTCCGATTTGGAATCTTTCTTTGAGTATATAGGCGCGCAGCTTGTCGAAAATGCGGACGATGAATCGCCACTTTTCCAACCAATCGCGAAACAAAATTGTTTAGTTACAGAACAATTTAAGGCCAAGTTTCGAGATGGGTTTGAGCACCGTCTTGGCGAACATGGCTGGAGAAAACTATGGGTAGTTAAAGATTCTAATCAGCGAGTCGTTGGCCATATCGATTTACGTCACTACGGTGAAGAGCATAAATTTCATCGTGTACTTTTGGGCATGGGTGTTGATTCAAGCCTGAGAAATCAGGGGTTCGGTATAAAGCTTATTGAACGCGTAATTCAGTTTTGTAAGCAAAGCTCAGCGATTGACTGGTTAGATCTCAATGTTCTTTCTAACAACCTTCCTGCCAAGAATCTCTATTTGAAATCTGGGTTCGAAGTGATAGGGGAAATGGCAGATTGCTACCGTATAGACGGAGAGAGTGTGTCAGAAATGACGATGACACTATCTACGAAAAATCAGTCATAACATCAATTATGTCGTGGCTTATACAGAATATCTCCAGTTCAATTCAGATAGACCTCGCTTCAATGATTACTACAAAAGGTTCGTATTAAGTTACCACTATTGCATCGAATAGGTGACTTTAATTCACGTTCTCAAAAGTGCAACGGAATGCTTATCATTTACTGCTATGCTAGGTACTACTAAAGGGGTAGTTGAGTGTTTAGCCTAAGTTCTATTGGTGAGATGTGGTGCAGAGATGAAAATCAAGCGAAGAGTGATGATTATGATTGGCGTACTAGTTATGTTGCCAGTGATTAACCTTGTCGTTTTCACGCTTGCAGAACAAAAGGCTGGTGACAATTTCCGTTTAATGAACAATACCAATTCAGCTCTTGTGCAAGTTGATAGATTGACTAGAGAGGTGGTTGGTTTAATTGACCTTATAGCGTTAAGGACTCATGAGGGGCTGGATTCTGACGATATAGATAAGATAACTTTAACCATTAATACTATTACTCATATTCGATCAGAGCTATTACTCCTTACCCCTGACGCTCTATCCGTCACTTTTGATAATCAAGAACATTATGACTTGATTGCTCATGCGGCCAGCAAACTGCAAAACTTAATTGATTTCTCATCGAAACTGTCAGCAATCAAACCACCTTACGATGTTTCTAAGTTAGAGCAATCTCTTAAGATAATGCTGGCAGACTTAAAACAGCTGGAATCCCTTGAGCATGAAGTATTGGATATACGTATATCCAATTATCAGGGTGCTCGCAGCGCGATTATGTTAACGCTTATTAGCACAACCGTTGTCATACTTGCCTCGGGGGCCGTTTTATGTTGTCTGATTCACTGCAAATTATTCAGGCCTATAGATGGCTTGCTTAATTTTACTAAGCGCCATAGTAATGAGACAAGGCGTGATGCAGCGAGCGATGAGTTGACCAGTCTTGCCCAGAATATAGAGACCCTCTATTGCTCGTCGAAGAAAAAGGAGGATTTTTACAAAGAGCAAGCCGTTAGTGATAGCCTGACTGGGTTACGCAATCGGCACACTTTACTTGATGAAGTCACGCAGGCTCTGGAGGAGGCGGTTGAAAAGTGTCTTAACGTCGCTGTGCTCTATATCGATTTGAATAAACTCAAACAGATAAACGACTCTCTGGGGCATCGCTACGGTGACCTGGCCATCCAGGAGGTGGCGGTTAGATTGTGCATGAATATACGTCAATCAGATACCATATTTCGCGTAGGCGGTGATGAGTTCGTTATCTTGTTAAAGAACATTGATCAGCCTGAAGATGTCGCCTCACTATTTACGTCGATCCAACATGCGTTTGACCCTCCTGCGCTAGTTGACGAAAAACTCATTCCACTCTCTATCAGTATGGGGGTATCGTTTGGACCTTGTGATAGCTTAAACCCTCAAGAATTAATTACTTTTGCGGACGCAGCTATGTATTATGCAAAGAACAACAATTTAAAGCAGTGCTATAGATTTTCACATATGTTATTAACAGGCCCTGACAGAAAAGCGATAAATGCTTAACTCTGCCAGAGCGGTTATCGATTGATGTTAAAGGAGTAACAATAATCTATGACCAAGTTTAAGCGGATCCCCCTAAGAGTGATTTTAGGTGCGATGTTTGTCTTTTGTACCATAGTGACGGCCAGCGTTGTTATTACGGTCCAATACCAGTTCGCAAAACAGGCAGAGTTGCAACATGTTCTCAATCGATATCATTCCATAGCAATAGGTGTCTCAAATAACCTTTCGAACTTGCAGAATTTAGCGGGAAATGTCACTCAAACAGGCGCTCAAATGGTGGCTTTGCTTGATGAAGATTTGACTCACAAAAACATCGTCGTTTCACTATCCAAGCTTGTCACGAAAGAACCCAGTCTCTATAGCGTATTTATTGCTAAAGAAAACAATGACTTTTACCAACTTATCAGTTTGTCTGATGACAGTATTCGTTCTCGACTCGGTGCAAAAGAGCGCGATGCGTGGTTGTTAGTGGTCCATCAAGGAGATAAACGAGAACGACGCAAGCGATCAATTTATTACGACAAAAACTTTTCCGTTAGAAGTGAGGTTCAAGGGTACAGTAGTTTTTATCCAACCCAGCGCAGTTGGTATCAAAATGCACGCAATAATGAGGTTTACCATACCCAACCCTATCTCTTTCATTCTATACAACTCTCAGGGGAAACTTTTACTACCACGGTGCCTGGTAGTGGTACCGTGGTGGGGGTTGATGTACTTCTATCGTCAATAGAAACTCAACTGACCAACCGATTCATAACCAATAATAAACAACCTGAAGCCGAAGCCTTTGTTTATAGAGCAAATGGACGACTGATCGCGACCAATAAAAGCGTCGATATAAATGAGCAGATTCCTTTCGTCACACCACTGGAATTAACTGACAAACAAAGAGAGTTGGTAGCGAACACACCTGAGCTTAGGGTTTCGAATCAGAATGATTGGGGGCCACTTGACCATGCCATTGCGGGACGTCCCGCAGGTTATGCGATTGACTTGTTCAAAATGATTTCGCAGATGACAGGGTTACAGTTCAAATTCATTAATGGTCGAAGCTGGAGCGAGTTAGTTCGCGATTTTCACAATGGTAATATCGACGTTTTGCATTCATTGGTCGACTTAGATGAATTTACCACCACGGGATCCGTAGGTGGTGCACTTTATAATGCTGAATTTGCCTTGCTGACTCTAGAAAAAAATAATGACATCAATACTTTGCAAGGGGTTTCGAATGAGCGGATAGGGTTGATAAAAGGATGGAGTATCCAAGACGATCTCTATCGGGCTTATCCAAACATGACGATTATTAACTACTCTTCGTTGCATGACGCTATTGATGGCGTAGTCAGTGGCGAAATTGTTGCTGTACTGGATGTTAAACAGGTATTGCGCAGCAAGGTACAAGAGTCGTTTCGTCAGTCATTGACGATTAACGGGGTCGAAGATGAGTTATTGGCAAACAACTTTCATTACGTCATGCCTGAAGAAATGGCTCCATTGGTAGAGATTATCGATCAAGCGGTAGATACCATTACTGAGGAGCAGCTACGTGAGCTGGGTAGTAAATGGAGCCAAGAAGGTGTCGCCCATTCTAGATACACTTTTACTCCTTACCCTGAGTTAGTCGATTATGCCAAAGACCCGGATTTTATTGATGCCGTGCGACTCATTTCGCTAAATGGGGAAGAGAAGTACGTCTATGTGTCAAAGCTATCCTACAAGGATCGACGATTTTTTGCCGTAGTTGTCCCCAAATCCTATGTGATGTCGGGAGTTTATGAATCGACATTACTGGCTGCTGGTGCTTCTCTGTTGGTGGTCGTTATTTTGCTACCCGTTGCCTGGCTATTTGCATTACCGATTTCAAACCCAATAAAATCACTTAGAAGGCAAGTTAAACGGATTAAACAGCGTGATTACGACCAAGTACAAAGAGTCCATTCGCGCATTGAAGAGATTCACCAACTTGGCCTTTCTGTAATGAGAGGTAGTCACTCTTTTAAGGAGTTTGAACAGAGACAAAACGAGTTTTTTGACTCGATGATTCAGTTGATCGCCAGAGCGATCGATGAGAAATCACCTTATACCGCGGGTCACTGTAATCGCGTGCCGGAAATCGCGTTGATGTTAGCGGAAGCGGCTGAAAAGTCGAGCAAAGGGAGTTTTGATAGCTTTAAATTTGAAAATGACGAAGAGCGACGCGAGTTTCGTATCGCCGCCTGGTTGCACGATTGCGGCAAGATTGCCACGCCAGAGTATGTAGTTGATAAAGGCAGTAAACTGGAAACTAACTACAACCGCATTCATGAAGTAAGAATGCGATTTGAAGTGCTGTGGAGAGATGCTCAGATTGAGTATCTGAACGATAGACTGCGTGAGCTGGGTGTTGATGGACAATCAGAGCAAGCGCTGCGAAAAGAATTTGACCAACTAACGGAACAGTTTGAGTTTATTGCTAATGCAAATGTGGGTGGCGAGTTTATGTCGCAGCAAGATATCGAACGCTTGCACCAACTTGCGCAGAAAGAGTGGACTCGTTACTTTGATAGTGGTCTAGGTTTATCGCCACTGGAAGAGACTCTATACCAAACTAAGCCGACTCCGAATAGAGAGAAGCTTCTGAGTGATCAGCCTGAGCATGTCGTCAAGCGTGAGCAGCCATTTGAAGTTGATCCTGCGTTTGGCATTAATATGCAGGTTCCAGATGTATTGTATAATCATGGTGAACTATACAATCTCTCGGTTCAGCGTGGTACGTTGTCAACAGAAGAACGCTTTAAAATCAATGAGCATATGATAAGCGGTATCAAGATGCTTGAGAGTATTCCTTTTCCACCAGAGCTTAAACGTGTCCCTAGGTATGCTACAACTCACCATGAGACTATGGAAGGAACGGGTTATCCTCGTGGGTTAAAGGGAGAAGAGTTATCTATTCCTGAGAGAATTCTTGTCGTGGCGGACATATTTGAGGCTTTAACGGCAGCAGACCGCCCCTACAAGAAAGCGAAGTCATTGAACGAGGCGGTCAACATACTGTTCAAGATGGCGCTCGGCGGTCATATAGATAAGGAAGTTTTTGCTCTTTTGCTTACCAGTGGTGCTTACGTTTCTTATGCTAAGAAGTATTTACCCGATGAGTTGATTGATCAGGTAGATGTTGAGAGATACTTAACTCAACTACAGATAACCCCTTGAGACCTCGGCTCAAGCAGTAATAATGAAGCTAGCTAGAGCGACGGTACGCTACGAATCGATGCTTTGGCGCTTCCACTTCTCGGATAGCTTATGTGGTGCAGGTAAAAATGGGTCGTTTCTAGATTTGGAGAGCAAGTTGTACAAAACCCGTAAAGCTGAGAATAGTGACTATGAGTTCCTGTTCGAGCTAAAGAAAGCAGCGGAATATGAGCCTATCAAGGCGGTGTTTGGTTGGGATGAAACTGTTCAAAGGGAAATCCATCATAAAGAGTTCCTGGAACAGAAACCGACCATAATAGAAGTCGATGGTGTTGCTGTGGGGAGTTACTTAGTACAGCTCCACCCTGAACACCTCTACTTTGGTCGCTTTTTCCTGTTACCTCACTACCAGGGTAAAGGGATTGGTAGCCAAGTTTTGAGAGCAGTAATTGATCTGGCGAGTCAACACTCATTACCGATTAAGCTCTGTTACTTGCAAGGCAATCGAGTAGGGCAGCTGTATAGCAGGTTGGGATTTGAGGTCATTGGAGAAGACCCTCAGTTCGTCCATATGCTCAAGCAACATTCGTAATAGGCACCATGACTATATCTGACTTGCGCTAGAAGCTACCGGGCAGGCCAGGAGCTATCTCCATATCTCTTGAATTCCATACGCACAATCGGTTAGCTTGAATGTCATAAACGGATTACTTATCAATGACAAGGACGGTGATATGGCGATGTTTTATTTGGTTGTAACTTTGGCGGGCGTGCTATTGCCCTATGGAGCACTTGTACCCTGGTTACTAGCCAATGGTTTCGATGTTCCGTTATTGCTGAGTGAAGCCATGGTAAACCCAATTAGCGTGATGGCATGGTTAGATGTGTTGGTCGCAGCAGTCGCCTTATTAGCTTTTATCCTAGTCGATGGCGCCCGAAGTCAGGTCCGATACAGATATCTGGCTGTGCTGGGTACGCTAACAATTGGTGTTTCTTGCGGTTTACCTTTGTATCTTTATTTAAAAGAGAAGCAGTGTCATCGCAGACACTTGTTTAATCGATAGTAAGGCGCGCAGCTTTAGTTGGTTTTTATCGGCAGTGGCGATGTGTTGCAAAAATGGAACAGTCGCTGGTATGTATTTGTGAGTTGAATATCATAATGCGCAACTGGGTGATTATATGATGATTATTCATTAATCAGCGGAGTAGTCGATCAATGGTTCTTAATAGCAAAAACAAAGCGATACTGTCAGCGATAGCAGTAGTGATAAGTTCACTACTGTTAGCTTTAGATCTGTTTGGTGTCATTCCATTTATTATTTTGGTACTGGCCTTTTTTACCTTGGTCATTCAGAGTGCACTTTATTTTGCGGGCTATAAAGATGGCGATGTGTTTGAAGCCTACCAAGAGATGGAGCGTACAGAGGCAACCGCATTAGCTAATTTGGCCAAAGACAAAAAGCAGTGCGTT
The DNA here is from genome assembly GCF_000189255.1 of Vibrio brasiliensis LMG 20546. Taxonomy (GTDB): domain Bacteria; phylum Pseudomonadota; class Gammaproteobacteria; order Enterobacterales; family Vibrionaceae; genus Vibrio; species Vibrio brasiliensis. Next base: position 11,870 of record NZ_AEVS01000109.1, read on the forward strand.
AATAGCGATAACGACCCTAGATAGGGCTAAAGTCCGAACGTCAAGCGCTGACCTTCGAGTCTAATGACTTCACTCTATAGGTAATTCATTCATTTCTAAATTAGATAATATTTACCAATCTTGTGACTTGGTTAAAAAGCCAGCTATATCGACCCGTTTATTCGATGTGATAGAGTAATTTAGCGTCAGGTAATTGAGTCTTGGTTAACGAATGACAGCAATATAGGGAGATGCATGTCTAGTGTGACACTACAGGGGTACATTATGGTGCCGCCATCAGATCTCGAACAGGTTAAACGTGAACTCGTTAATCATAAGCGACTCACAATGCAAGAACCCGGCTGTATTACTTTTAATGTCAGTGAAAACAGCGACAACCCGTTACGATTTGATGTGTATGAAGAGTTTGTCGATAAGGCGGCGTTTGAGTATCACCAGCGACGAGTTAAGGCTTCCTACTGGGGAGAAATCACGGTCAATGTAGAGCGCTTCTATCACATTACAGAGTAGGCACAAGTTAGCCCATTATCCGATTAGATTGGCAACAGATATAGGAGAGTATGCTGTGCCTAACCATAGAGAGATACATAACGCGTATTTAAGTAGCCATCAGCAGGTACTTGATAGTGCCGGGTTAGTGGCGTTGGTACACGCCAACAACTTACTTAAAACCGCGAAGATCTATGGCAAGATTAAGCAAATGGAGCATCTGGATACCCTGTATCGTCAAGGTGAACTGCAAGTATCTCAATGTGATGAGGAGTTTGATAGCGGCTTTTCCTCTATGATGAGGATTGGAGCTAAAAGGAGTGACTGCTATAACGGACTCAGCGATGACGTAATTATATTTGCGGCTATGAGTAACTACATTAGCTCCTATCTGCTCAGGCATGGTTATCTGGTACATAGGATTAATCAGTCAGACAGTCTGGCAAAGCATCAGCAGACACGGCCTATTCATATTAGTGAAATCAGTAGTAGTACAAGTTTCTGTGATGGCACCTTATCCGCGTCTACTCTCACCTCTGATAACTATCTGGAGGTACTTAAAGTTGATGAGAACCTAAAGCGAGGGCTTGAGCAATTGCGCACCCGGGCTCAGCAGGGACAGTTTGATCTTCAACTTGGTGAGTGCGCTTATTATCAAGATAATTTTTTTGCTACCTTCCACTTTATCCAACAGCTGATCGAGCAAGACCATTCACAAAGCTTCGACTTAAAACAGCACTAATAAAATTGGAGCAGCGGATATCGATCTTTTACTCGGGGCAGTGACCTTTTTTACATCTATGATTGCAGGTGTGTTTGGCTTTGGTGGCGGGATGCTACTAATGGCGATACTGCCTGCATTTATTAGTCCAAGCCTGATTATACCTTTGCACGGCATCACTCAATTGGCGAGCAACTCGTCTCGTACACTCTTTTCTCTCAATGATGTCAAATGGGGACTGTTACGACCATTTCTAATTGGTTCGATTATTGGCTCTGTTATCGTAGTCAGCGTATTGTCTTATATTCCAGTTGACTACATACCTGTGGCAATTGGTTTGTATATGTTGCTGAATCTTTGGAGCCCGCGCTTTTCCGCAGCGATCAGCAAATATGAAAGTTATTATCTGCTTGGCTTTGTGCAAACCGGTCTTGGCTTGGTCGTCGGGGCGACAGGACCAATCGTCTTAGCGGTGCTAACCAAGCAGCTCAAGTCAAAAGACCAAATCATTGCCACAAGTTCAATGTGTATGACGATCAGCCACTTTGCCAAAATACCGGTCTACTTTACGCTAACGAGTAGCCTGTTCTCAAATGTCACTCTGATTAGCTACATGGTAATTGGAGCTGTGGTTGGTTCATTTGTTGGTACTAAGCTGAGGTTAGCGGCGAACAACGACAAAATTATTAAGATCATCAAGTGGATGATCTCCTTGCTCGCAATCAGAATGGTAGTGGCTGCGCTCGTATAGGGAAAGTATTGCTAGTAATGTCTTAGCCGATTAATGGGCAGGAAGTTCAAAATAGGTTTTAGTAAGGGAAGACAATGTATCAAGATTTTAAAGATTTACTCGGCACAGAGTTACCAATTATTCAATCTCCAATGGCAGGTGTGCAAGGCAGCGCTTTGACGATAGCCGTTAGTCAAGCGGGTGGGCTGGGTTCGTTACCCTGTGGAATGCTTAGCATTGATCAGATAGTCGATGAGATCATGGCAATTCAGGCTGGTACTGATCTGCCATATAACCTCAACTTCTTTAGCCACCAACCTGTTCCTTATGATGAGAAGCGTCAATCACAGTGGCAACATGCACTTCAACCATACTTCAACGAGCTCAAACTAGAGTCGCCAGCTAATAGTAGCGGCAGCAGCCGTGTTCCGTTCAGTCACGACATTGCCGATGCTATTGAGGCTTTTAAACCACCCATTATCAGCTTTCATTTCGGTCTACCAGAACAAGGGTTGCTAAAGAGAGTGCAAGGCTGGGGAACCAAAGTGGTGTCATCAGCGACGACAGTGGCAGAGGCTGTGTGGCTAGAACAGCAAGGAGTGGACGCTATTATCGCCCAGGGGGTTGAAGCTGGCGGTCACCGAGCAATGTTTATGTCAGACGATTTGACTACTCAAATGGGTTTAATGGCTTTGTTACCAAGAATTCTGGATCGCGTACAGGTACCAGTGATTGCGGCTGGTGGAATAGGTGACAGTCTGGGAGTGAAGTCAGTGTTGTCGATGGGCGCGACGGCAGCGCAAGTCGGTACGGCTTACTTATTGTGTGATGAAGCGAAAACCTCAGCCTTGCACCGTGCTGCGATAAAAAGTGATCAATCACTACATACAGCATTAACTAATATATTCTCAGGAAAACCCGCTCGGGGAATTGTCAATCGTGCCATCAAAGAACTAGGTCCAATGAGTGATACGGTGCCTGATTTCCCATATGCCTCAATTGAAATGACTCAGTTACGTGGCGTGGCGGAACAACAGTCAAGTGATGACTTTACGCCGCTCTGGTGTGGACAGAATACCTTAGGCTGTCGTGAAGTATCAGCCAAAGTATTGACTAAGGCATTGGCAGAGAAGATAGTTTAGCGGGTGATATTGATGGTTTGTAAAAGCAAGCCAGAGAATGCAGAGAAATTAAATAAGGAAACATCATGGAGTTATGGAAGCTTGCTGTATTCATTCCAGCCTGTTTTGCCCTAAACATGACACCGGGACCAAATAACTTACTGTCGCTGAACAATGCTCGCCGCTATGGTTTTAAATCAGCACTGATTGGTGGGTTAGGACGAGTCAGTGCGTTTGCAATTATGATAGCGTTGGCTGCATCGGGACTCGCGGTGGTGCTCTATGCTTCTGAAACCCTATTCTTCGCCATCAAACTGTTTGGTGCGCTTTATCTTCTATGGCTGGCATTTAATTTATGGCGCTCTGAGTCGAGTCCGGTGAGTGATAATAGCGATAGAACCAATCTTGTTGGATTGGTTAAACAGGAATTCGCCTTGGCAGCGGGTAACCCGAAAGCGATTCTGATCTTTACTGCTTTTTTACCGCAATTTGTCGATGTTGCTTTGGATGTCGACCATCAGTTCATGGTGTTGGGTTGTACTTTTATAGTCTTAGAGATGTTAGCAATTTCTATCTATGCACTGTTTGGCCTATACCTTAGACACTGGTTCACCAAGCCGAAAATGGTCCGTCGCTTTAATAGAGCGAGTGCGATGTTCCTGAGTTACTCTGGTGCAAATCTGTTGTTCACTAGCCGTTAGGCAGACTAAATTCCATCCATTTGTTAACCACTACACCCGCTAATTAGCGGGTGTTTGTTCATTTCCGATTAATGACTCTCTAACGTAAAATACGGCGTGCATCACATATCATAATAATCACGTATGAGTTTCGTGAGGGAGTTCAAACGCACGGCGTACCATAGCTTATTCAAGGTGAATATTAGTAACATTGTATATAAGATACATATCAACTAATTGAATATGGTTGTCGCTTTGTCTTGTGATTGAGATGACGGTTAATCGTGCGGTTAAACGCATGTAGAACAAGCCTTTTGGACCCTGAATAAAAATAATATAACGGTCATTGTCATAACCCGTATGACTGAGTCGAGTTTGGCATTCCTCAAACGAATGAATTCGCCAATATCAAACTGTTCATTTGGTAAATTGATCCTCAATATCTTCGATGGATCTGACGTTGTAGTAATTAAAATAAGAAGTTTGCGCCTAGCTAGCGCAATAGGAAGGCTTGCATGAACATGGATGGTTTTTCAGAGTTAATTGAAGTATGTGGCGGCCAGCAGAGCCGAGTCTTTAAAGCGATAAGAGACAGCGATCAACGAGTTGTTGCGTTAAAGGTGCCATCAGGTGAGTTTCCTGAGCCAAGGCAGCTTTCGGTGCTAAAACGTGAGTTTGAAGTCCTCAACAGATTGGAAGGGGCAGGGATACCTGCTGCGCTAGGTTATATAGAACAGAAAAACTCAGCCGTTTTAGTGCGTGAGTGGATCGACGGTGTGTCTCTCAAAGAATATCAGATACAAGCAAAGGTTACGTTAGATAAGGCACTTGAGATAGGGATTGAGCTTTGCCGCCTGGTCGGAGAGGTTCACAAGCAGAATTTTTGTCATCGCGATTTATCTCCTAATAACGTCATCATTAACCCGACAACAGGGTTGATCACTTTACTGGATTTTTGTTCTTCACTTGAGTTCCCGGATCGAGCTCGAAACGTGGTTAAACCCAAATTTATCGAAGGTTCGATGCCGTACATGTCGCCCGAGCAAACGGGTCGAATGAATCGGGGGCTCGATTATCGAACTGACTTCTATTCTTTAGGTGTCGTGCTATACGAACTATTCACAGGGCGACTACCTTTTACCACGGCGGATCCAAACCAACTGATTTATAGTCATATTGCTCTTGAACCAGAGGCGCCGGATCAAGTTGTTCCCCAGATACCTGCTATGATTTCAAACATCATACTCAAGCTGATGAACAAATCCCCGGAGGCTCGTTATCAAAGTGCACAGGGGATTATCTCTGATCTCTCTCTGTGCTTATCTGCTTGGAAGGAAAGTGGTGAAATTGAGCCTTTTGCATTGGCGAGTGAAGATTTCAATGACTGGTTAAGAATCCCGGACAAGCTCTACGGGCGGACTGAAGAAACGAAATCCTTGCTTGATGCATTTGAAAATACCAGCATCGGCAATGGCCAGTTTGTCTTTGTTTCCGGTCATTCGGGGATCGGAAAAACTTCGTTAATCCGCGAACTGTATCGTCCATTGACTGCAAAGGGCGGCTACATAACCAGTGGTAAATATGACCAGGTATTGCGCCATCAACCATACTCAGCCATCCTTCAGGCAGTTGCTGGCTTAGTTCGTCAGGTAATGACGGAAAGTCATGACAGCATCGAGTTTTGGAAACAACAGATCCTGACCGGAGTCGGTAGCAACGGACAGGTGCTGATTGATGCAGTGCCGGATCTTGAACTATTACTTGGGTCTCAACCAGAATTAGAAACGCTTTCCGCTGAAGCTGCATCAACACGTTTTAGTACCACTTTCTATAACCTGATACACGCATTAGGTCACTCTGGCAGACCGCTAGTGTTCTTTATTGATGACTTGCAATGGATAGACCCGCCCAGCCTGTCGCTACTTGAGGCCATGGCACCAACGTTAAGTCACTCAACGTTGATGATCATCGGTGCGTACCGAGACAATGAAGTTGATGACAATCATCCATTAGCTCTCACTATGCCAGCACTAAAAGCGAGTTGCAGTAATCTGCTTGAGATTGAACTTGGCGAGTTACCAACTAGCGTATTGGTTGAAATGTTGCGTGATACATTAACTTTGCCAGAAGCGGAATATCAGCAATTAAACGATGTGCTTTGCGAGAAAACCGGTGGCAACCCGCTGGCTTACAAAACCATGCTAAGTACGTTATACAGTCAGGAGTGTCTGTGCTTTGACTACACCCTGAAGCACTGGCGTTGGAACAAGAAAGCGCTAAGTCTGATGCCGAAAATGCATAACTCTGTTGCCTTGTTACAAGAGAACATGAGTAGTCTGCCGATAGATACGCTACAACTGCTTAAACTCGCAGGCTGTATTGGCAATTGCTTTAATCTACAACTGCTGGTTCGACTGTCAGGCCGTAACCGGGTAGATGTGGCTAAGCAATTAGTGCAGGCGGTTTCTAAAGGCTATATCCAACCGATCGATGATGATTTTGAACTCTATACTGCTGACGATTCCGAGCAGTTGCCTGATACGGAGTTCCACTTTTTGCACGACCGTATTCAGCAAGCCGCTTATAGCCTGTTGCCAGCAGGGGAGCAGTGTGAAATCCACTGGGCTATCGGCCAGCAAATCTTAGCTGAATATCAAGGGCACATGACGGACGGGCAGCTATTTGATGTCGTCGAACACCTTAATCAGGGATGCGAGTACGCAACTTACGAGCAGCGAGAGCAACTGGCGCAACTTAATCTGACCGCGGCGAATAAAGCCAAGCAGTCAGCAGCGTTTAGTGTTGCCCACTCGTGCCTGACTCGCGCTAAAGTCCTGTTGGAAGAGAACCAACAGCCTCTTGACTCAGAGCTGTCGATTGCCGTGGATATTGAACTGGCTCAGGCTCACTACTTAGTTGCGGAGTTCGAGAAAGCAGAGTCGCTCTACGCTGAACTGAGAGACAGACTGACGTCAGATACAGATAAACTGATGTTATACAATATCCAGGCGAAACAGTATCACCACCAAGGCGAATACCAGAAATCCGTTGAATTTGAATATGAAGCGCTGCGTATGCTCGGTATCGACTTGCCAGACGAAGACCAGGCTCTGCTTGAGTTGTTTGCCAAAGAGAAAAACAAGATTGATGCTCTGTTACAACAAACCGACTATGACCGCCTTTTCCACCAATCAACGGTCAATGATTCCAACTACAACCTGATTCATGAGTTGCTGTTTGATACTTTCTCTGATGGTTATCTACTTGGCCGAGGTCCGCTATTGGCGGCGGTCGCAGCTATCAGCGCGCGGATATCTATCGAACAGGGCAATTGCCACGTAACCTCAGCAGGCTTTATCAACTACGCTACCATTCTCTGTTCGAGTGGTGAATACCGTTTAGGACACGAAATTGGAAAACTTGCGGTAAGGCTGGCTGATAAATACAACAGCCCTGTGTTTAAGAACTACACCTATCACGTATTTTCTCTTGGTATCAACCATTGGCTGGAGCCACTCAACTCGAGCTATGACTACTGGTTTGAAGCTTCAAAGCTGTCAAAAGAGTCGGGTTCTCCTTATGCAGGATGGGTGTTTCTGCAGATGCCTCATGTATTGCTTGCCTCGGGCGCTCACCTTGAAAAGTTACAAGCGCAGACACAAGCGAGTCTCGAATATCTCAATTCGAACAGACTTGGCGATATCGCCCAGTTACTTAAGATTATTGTTCAGCAACCTTTAGAACATCTTAAGGGGAATACGGATAGCTTTACTTCACTCGATAGTGAAGGGTTCTCAACTCAGCAACTGCTTAGCGACTATCAGCAGGCGCCATTTTTCCTTGGTCATACTATGTATTCGATTTTGCGTGCAACCTTGTTGGCGGGCGAGACATTACCTATTGATCAACTAAGAGAGTGGTTACCCGTTATTGAGAGCACAGTTCAGGCGCAGATTATTCAGGTAGATAGCTGCCTTTATACAGGGCTTCATTTAAGTACCGCGTGTGCCTCCGTTGAGCCAGATGAACGACAAGCGTATCTGGTTTGGTTAGAGGAACTGATCGCTAAATTTACAACGTGGGCAGAGCTGTGTCCGAACAACTTTGAACATAAGTTACTGATGCTTAAAGCTGAGCTGTTTAAGCTAAACGGAGATGTATTAGCGGCGTTTGACCATTATGAACTGGCACGAGAAGCCGCTCTGAATGCGAGGTTCCTGATGGATGCTGCGCTTGCTGACGAACTGGCAGGGCGTTTCTGGCAGCAGGCAGGCAAATCATATCAGGCACAAGTGTATTTAAAGCGTGCACTTGAAGGCTATGAACAGTGGGGCGCTGATGGCAAAGTCGCGTGGATGGCTGAGCAATATCCCCAGCTTAATCTCGTGCAGCCACCGACTTCGATGAGTGCCACTATGGACTCAACACTAGGAAGCGATGATTTCTCATCCATTCTGGATATGGCGGCGGTATTAAAAGCTTCTCAGGCGGTATCACAACATATCAATGTCGATATGCTGGCTGAAGAGTTATTGAATCTGGCGGTTGAAAATGCGGGCGCGACGCGAGGTTTACTATTGCTAGAAAACGGCGGTGATTTTGTCGTAACTCAGAAAGTAACAGGTGAACAGAGCAATGACGATCAACTTGGGCTTAATGTCCCATATGGTGAGTCACACTGTCTATCACGCTCAATTGTGCGATACGTAATTAACTCCGGTCAATCTGTCGTTTATACACCCAATCATCACGATGCACAGTTTGAACGTTGCCCTTACCTCAATAGCCAGGGCGATATATCTGTTTTGTGTGTACCGATCATCCGTCAGAAACAGATGTCTGGGGTGCTTTATCTAGAAAACACGCATATGGCAGAAGCATTTCAAACCGATCGGGTTCAGACTCTGAAAATCATCGCTTCTCAGGCGGCTATTTCGTTGGAAAACGCGCGTATGTTCAGAGATCTCAAGCTGATGAACGACAATCTGGAAGGGTTGGTCAAAGAGCGAACCAAAAAGCTCTATGAAGCGAATGAACAGTTGACTGAGAAAAATGAAGAGCTCTACATGCTTTCGACCACAGATCAACTGACTGGCCTGTACAACCGCCGTTATGTCGAAGAGCGTATTCATGAGGCATTGCGTCAAGAGCCGGGTGATGGCTCAACCCCAGTTTCAATCCTGATGCTGGATATCGATCACTTCAAATCGATTAATGACCAGTTTGGTCATGACGTTGGCGATAAGGTCATTGTTAACGTTTCAGGCTCAATCAGGAAATCGGTGCGCAGTGTCGATATTCCGGGAAGATGGGGCGGCGAAGAGTTTATCGTTCTTTGTATGAGCGATCTTGAAGGAGCAGTATCGAACGCAGAGAAGCTGGGCAACATCATTGCTGAACAAGACAACTCACCAGTAGGCCAGGTTACAGTCAGTATCGGTGTGACCTCATTACTTAGCCAGGATACGGTCGATAGCTTATTAACCCGAGTCGACAAGGCTTTGTATCAGGCAAAAAATAGCGGCCGTAACCAAATAATAATCAGAAACAAATAACAGGAGTTAATAAGTCGCAATGCGAAACAAGGAAGTAGTCAACAACAGTCGTAAAGTGAACAAAGCACTTTTAGTGGTAACTAGCCATACACAACTAGGTGACACAGGGCAGAAAACTGGTTTTTGGTTTAATGAAATGGCGACCCCGTTTTGGCGTTTTTATAACGCGGGTTACGAGGTCACGATCGCATCGATTCAAGGAGGTGATGCTCAGGCAGATCCTTTGAGTTGTAGCGGAGAATTTGTTACCCAGCAGGTAAAGCAATTTCAGCAATCTGACTACGCCATGTCGCTATTAAAAAATACCGTTTGTATCGACGATGTAGATTCAAGTGTATTTACCACCATCTTTCTTTGTGGTGGACACGGTACGTTATGGGACTTCAGACAGAGTTCTGGCTTAGCAAGGGTTGTCAGTGAATTCTATGCCGACAAAAAGTTGATTGGCTCAGTATGCCATGGACCGACGGGACTGTTGTCGGCGAAAAAAACTGATGGTTCGCCTCTGGTCGAAGGGCTTAAGTTGACAGGCTTTAGTGATGCTGAAGAAAAACTCACGCCACCCGAATACATTAAAGCACTCCCATACCACTTAGAAGATGAGTTGGTAAAAGAAGGTGCTGCCTATCAGTGCGAGAAACCAAGTGCTAAGTTTGTCGTGACAGAGAAAGGTTTGATTTCAGGTCAAAACCCAGATTCAGTGGATTTGGTGATGGATACAATTCTTGACGCACTAGACAAGAAAAGTGTTTGGATTGATACCGACATATCGATTGGTACCCGTTCCCCGCAAGGCGCCCTTTGTGATGTTGACGATGCTTACGCATTACTCTCTCTTTTTAATGCCAGTAACCTTAAAATAGAAGGTATTAGTGCGACTTACGGTAACACGGATGTCGATACCGCGCTTTCTCTGGCAAGACAGGTCGCCAATCGATTTGGGCCAATCGGGCTACCTGTGATGAAAGGGGCCGCCCAACCATTAACAATTAATGATGTGGCTGAAAATGATGCAACCAAAGCGCTGGCAGAGAAACTTAAGCAAAAATCAATGACGGTCGTAGCGTTGGGGCCTGCAACCAATATTGCCTCATTGATACTGCTATACCCGGATCTGGTGAGTAAGATCGACCAGATTATCCTTGTGGCCGGGCGAAGTAGCGAGAACGAACACTTTGTCGTAGGACCGAAGCAACAGACGCCGTTTCGTGACCTAAATTTTGACCTTGACCCTGATGCGTTTCGAGTGTTACTTGAGAGTGGCATTCCACTGGTCCTGACGCCTTTTGAACTGGCCAATCAGGTCTGGATTAGCCAGAGTGATCTGAATAAGCTTGGTGAAGGGTGTGATGCCGCCAGGTACCTCAGCGAAAAATCTCAGCCTTGGTTAGAAATGTGGCTTAGTGTTTTTTCAGCTCCGGGTTTTAATCCTTTTGATGCACTCGCTGCAGGCTTCGCGAAAAATCCGAACCTATATCAGGCACAACGTTTGCCTGTCGAAATCCGCATTGCAGCGGACGATACTAAGGCAGGGCGCTTTGGTGTTGCTAACAGCTATAAACCCTATTTAGTGGCTTCAGCAGAGTGTCAGAGCCCTTACTCTGTACTGTTTTGTACTGGGGTTACGCCTGATTTTGCTTCATCACTTATTGATAGCATCGAAGCTCCAAGTGACCCGTCTAAGTTTATTACCGCCGTTTCTCATCTAAATATCGTGGTTGACGACATTGAAAAGGCGACTTCGTTTTACCAGCGAACGTTAGGTTTTGTGCAGGCGTACGATGAAGATGGTTCAATTATGGATTACCCTCGTTTGAATCTCGCTTCATTTGCCAAGGATGCAGGGTTTGAAAACGGTAAAGTTGACCTCGATATCCGCTTTTTACATCATCCTACAGCGGGACTCTATCTGGAATTAATGCGCTACTATGAGCCGGTCGGAGACCAAAGAGTGACGATAAAGAACACCAATGATCTTGGTGGTATTCGTCATACGGCCTTGGAAGTGAGTGACATTATGGCTGCGTTTAATCACCTTAAAGATCAACCAGGTGGTGAATTGGTCAGATATCCTGATGGTTGTGGGGATAAAGAAGTTGAAGGTCCGCCAATGGTACTTTCTCCTTATACGATGTCGTTCTTCTATTGGCGTGATCAGTATGGGGTTCAGTGGGAGCTAGAGTGTGGGCGTAAGCGAGGATACCTACGCGGGATTTAACCATTGCTATTTGAAGGTCATGGTGAGCTAGCCATGGCCTTTGTTATGTCTAAGGATCAACTACCCAAAGCTGCCTTGATCGCCAAGCGGTACGCAACACTTTATCATCAGGACAGAATGATGTTGGTGCATCATTCTGTAAGCTACTCTTCCTAACTCATTCTTGCCGAGCCTATCGACTACACTGTAATAAAAACGTGTGGTTGTTGTAATGAACAGGGTTATCAATGCTGCTTTGCTAACTTTATTAATTTGGTACGGTGGTACGAGTCATGCCAGTGAGTATGAGAGAGTTAAAATCGTTAGCCATGAGTGGAAAGGTTATACAGATGCCTATGGCACGGGCTTATACTGGGATATTATTCGTGAAGCATTCGATACACAGGGGATTAATATCTATGTTGAAGTGATGCCGTGGAAACGAGCCAAACATGCAGTCGAACACAATGCTGCAAATGCTTATGTGGGGGACTATTATCACCCACAACATGATGGGCGACAGTTTCTTTATCCGCGCTGGCACCTGAGCATTGAAGAGGATGTGGTCGTTGTACTCAGTCACAGTGACCTAATGAATTGGCAACAGCAAGGGCTTAATTCGCTTGCCAATAGAAAAGTGGCATGGGTCAGGGACTACGGATTCGAACATCAGCTACTGCAAAATATCCCCGTTAATATGAAAGAGGTCGATGACGTATATTCCGCCATTGAACTGATTAAAAAAGGCAGAGTTAATGCTTTACTTGACTATCGTTCTGCACTGACTGGTAGTGACTTACTCTCATCCTCTCAATATAGTATTCGTACTGCCAAGGCTGGCGAAAAACTGTACGTCGTATTCTCCAATAGTCTTGAATCACAACGCCTAATTGATACTTTTGACTTGGGAATGGAAGAATTAGTAAACAGCGGGCGTTTAGAAAATATATATCAGAAGTATCAATTAGATTATCAGCCTTACTATAACTCAGTTATTAAGCAGGGGTTGCTAACTAATTGATCCTAAAGGTATATGATTCTAAGTGTTCTAATTAAATAACATTATTTCGACTCTGTTTTTTCCATTCTTTTTCGCGATGTACAACGCTTTGTCTGATCTTGAAATAGCATACTCTTTTGCTTCATTGGGCTTGAGTTGTGATATACCGAAGCTAGCGCTAACACTTCCTACCTGATTGAAATGAGTCGATGAAATAGTATTTTTTAAATGGTTGGCAATGACACTCGCTTGATGAATTGAGTGAGAAAACAACACGATAATAAACTCTTCGCCGCCCCATCTCACAACAAAGTTTGGTTGGTCAATGTTGCTCTTCAATATCTTTGATAATCGGATTAACGTTTCATCGCCAATGTCATGACCATAGTTATCATTGATGGTTTTGAAGTTATCGATGTCACAGATAATAAAGCAGGCTCCTTGATGCGAGGTTACGTTAGTCTGTTGGTTGTCGAATAGATTGTGAAAACCTCGTCGATTAAGCAGCGAGGTTAACGGATCCGTCATTGCCTGCTCCCGGAGTCTAATGTTTAACGCAAGTTGTTCATCTAGTTTACGATTTAGATCTAACGTTTCTTTGCTACTTGTGTCGAGAACAATTGAATTACCATATATCAGGTAAAGGATCTTATCCTTATTAGAAATAAGGATTATGGCAATGAGAAAAATAACTAAACTTCTCATCCAAAGTTCAACTTTACTAGGTTGAAGTACGCTATAAGAAAAGCTGTTTCCTTGTTCAAAAATCACTAGATCAATTAAAGAGTCTAATAGCCAGAAGCTAACAGAAAGCGTTGAACCAAGAGAAAATAGGACCAATTTGTCATTAGGATAGAAGTTCATATTGCCACCAGCTAAGCGTTACAAATTAAATATAAGAATCTAGTGACTACTAATGTTCACTTTATTATTAGTCTAGGTTAGGCATGAGTTACTCTTGAGGGCAAGTTTTTTATGCTCTGTGCCAGAATTATGATGCAAAAATGCCAAATGATTATCTCAAGGTGTGAGCAAGGTCTAATTCGAACCTTGCTCTAGCAGTACTTTATATGTGGATTGTTTGTATTATACAAATCGATTGGGATAGGTCTGTAAACTTTGGAATGAATCGTGGTTAATTTGCATGACTATTCAATAAATGACGATTCGAATACAGTCGAACGGTTTCGCCCTGACTCCTTAGAAAAGTAGAGTGACTTATCAGCATGTTCAAGCCACGCGAGATGACTGGATTGTAATGGTGAAATCTCACACACACCTAAGCTAATGGTGTACTTAACATCATGCTGTTCACATTTAACTACCGAGCTTTCAATACGCTTGCGCAATCGCTCGGTAAAGTAGAGAGCCTGATTCGCACATGTGCCAGGCAAGATAACGGTGAACTCTTCACCGCCATAGCGTCCGCAAATGTCCGAACTACGAGAGGCTCGTTTTAGTGCTTCAGCGGCGTGACGGATAACTTCATCGCCGACAGTATGTCCGTAAGTGTCGTTAACCCGTTTAAAATGATCGATATCGAAGATCACCAGTGAAGAGACTTCCCCCGTTACCTGGCAATGCTCGTACTCTTTTTGCAGGTTCACTTCCCAGTGAGCACGGTTATAGAGTTTAGTCAGGCCATCGGTTTGGCTCAAATTAGACAGTTTCTGGTTTGAATCCATTAAGTGGATTTTGTTTTTAGCGATATCGGTAACATCGTTGATGATCAAACTGACGTGAGAAACTTCACCATTAACTGACGTTAGTGGAGAAAAGGTAATGTTCTGACGCATTTCACTTAAGCCATTGGAAATTGGACTGAAGTTTTTAAATTTAAACAGATACGGTCGATCTTCCCAACAGGAAAATCCACGACTGTTTAGGGTAAACGCGGTATTAACTTTCTTTCTTAGCCAGGTTTCAGGAAGATCATCGACAACACTAAATAGCACTTTACCAATTATCTGCTCAGCGCTGATGCCACTGTATGATTGCATGAATGAGTTCCAGGCACAGACCTTGTAATCTCTGTCGACTACGATAAGACCAGCATCAAGATCACCTATGATTTGCATTGCCCAGTGAAAATCGCCGATATCATTTGCCGTCATATTAGGCTCTCCAGAATTTGTTGAATGGCATCAAGAGACTCGTTATCCATCAAGAAAATAATGTCACAGGCTACATCGAGGTTTTCTGCTTTGTAGACAAATTCAATCGTAAATATGTCCTGATCATACTCTTCAAGAAAACCGCTTGAGTTTAACGATACCTGCAGAGGTTCTTTCTCAAGCACAATAGGCTGACGCAACGAAATAGAAATATCTAACTGCTTACTGAACGAGACCAAAAACGAAGAAACCAACAGATTAGAAATGTCGAGAATCACTTCATTGGTCGAATTGACCTCTTCACCACAACTGTTACTCGCTAACTGTTCAAAGCCGCTACCATGCAGACATACCAGCGCTTCGCCATTGATACCGTTGCCAACAAAACGTTGCGAAACAGCGCGAGATTCAGAGTTGTTTACTATGTCTTGAACCGTCATCTTCAATTCTGACTGGTGCAGAGAGGCGACATTAGGTAGTGGCATTTCTATAAACTTGCCAACTTGTTCAGCGATGATAGAAGCACTGGCACCTAGAGCGACATTGCTCATTTCGCGAATCGCTCCCATTAAGTCAATTGCATTTGGCGTTAACTCTGGGTGCAGCGTAGTCGTCGCTTTTAGTGGGATAGCGAACCTATCAAATAACTCGACTAAATCTGAGGTGACAAACGGTTTTTCAATGAACTCGTGAGCGCCAAGCTCTAAACAGCGGTTTTTTGCCTTGACTTGAATATCACCGGATACGACAACGATATGGGTTGGATAGTGGTTTATTGGCAGAGAGGCGAGTACCTCAAAACCGTCCATCACAGGCATGGTCAAATCAAGGAACAACAGATCGATATTTTGCTTAGTCATCGTTTCTAGTGCGGATTTTCCGTTTTCAGCCTGGAAAATCTGCAGAGAATCTGAAGGGGAAATACGACTGATAATGGATTTGCGAGCGATTAACGAGTCATCGCAAACTAGTATGTTCATGACGGTAATTTATACACCTGTAGCAGAGCACCACATAATAAGTGGGCTGATGGGTATGTGTCAGTATTGTGACGCTTGTTCAAACTATTGACTGCATAGTTAACACTTTTGTTGCTGATAATTCACGCACTTTTTTTGGAGAGATAACAAAAGTTGGATGATCGGCACATAATTATGTATGAAAATTGCACTGTAATGCGCGTGAAACATTTGATGCAGGCAGGATGTTCAACTTTTGGCAGATAAACCAGCCAGCTTTGACGAGTTTTTCGAGGTCAACACCCGTCTCTAAACCTAGTCCGTGGCAGAGATAGAGAACATCTTCAGTTGCGACATTACCGGATGCTCCCTGAGCATAGGGACAGCCGCCAAGCCCTGCGACACTTGAATCTATGGTATTGATGCCCATCATCAGTGACTGGTAAATGTTAGCCAGAGCCTGACCGTAGGTGTTATGGAAATGGACGGCAACATTTGCAGGTGAAGTGTCCGCGAGAATCGCAGAGAGAAGATGCGCGGTTCGGTTTGGTGTGGCGGTACCGATTGTGTCTCCTAAAGAGACCTGATAACAACCCATGTTGAGCATTTCATTGGTTAAACGAGCAACTTGCTGTGGCTCTGTTGGCCCATCATAAGGGCAATCCGCAACACAGGACAGATAGCCCCTGACTGGAATTTTGTGTTTAGACGCCAACTCTATCACGTCCGTAAATCGTTCGAGGCTTTGAGAAATAGAGCAGTTAATATTACGTTGGCAAAAGCCTTCAGATGCTGAAGTAAACACGGCAACATGGTCTACGTGATGCTGTAACGCAGATTCAAGACCACGGACGTTAGGTGTCAGGGCAGAGTAGGTGACGCCGTTGGTACGATTAATCTGATCAAACACGCGATCGGAATCAGCCATTTGCGGTATTTTTCTGGCTGAAACAAAAGCGCCGCATTCGATCTCTTTTAAACCAGTGGTAGAGAGTTGGTTAATCAGTTCCACTTTAACTTCAGGCGCGAGGGCTGCTTCATTCTGCAATCCATCTCGCGGTCCAACTTCAAAGATGTTGACGGATTGCAACTGATTAGAGAGCGGCGTGATTATGCTTGGTTGTTTCATGGCGACTCCCTAACTCTCTTTTTCATCCCACTTAGGGGAACGTCTCTGTAAGAAAGCCGACAAACCTTCCTGCCCCTGATCTGAAACTCGTATTCTGGCGATAAGCTGGCTGGTATAGCGCATCAGCGCTTGGTCTATTACGATGTTGCTGCAGTGATGACATAGCTTTTTAGCTTCAACCATAGCTTGAGGGCCGTGTTTAAGCAGAGGTTGTAACCAATGGGTGGCATCATGCTGCAAGCTTTGAGGTGCGGATATCTGATGAATCAGGTTAAGCTGCAATGCGGCTTGCGCGTCGATTCTCTCGGCAGAAAGCATATAGCGTCTGGCATTTCGCACGCCCATGGCACGAATCACATAAGGTGCAATAGTCGCAGGGACCAAACCCAGTTTCACCTCGCTTAAACATAGCTGACAATCCTCGCTGGCAAACACCATGTCACAGCAACATATCAGACCTAATGCCCCACCAAATGCACAACCTTGAACTAAAGCTATGGTGGGTGTTGGGAAGTGATCAAGCTTATCGAGTAAGGTCGCTAACTGATAGGCATCGAGCTGGTTTTCTTGTTCACTTTTATCGACCATAGAGCGCATCCAATTAAGATCCGCCCCTGCGGAAAAATGCTTTCCTTGTCCCGATAAAACAAGGCAACGTACCTGTGGATTGGCAGATAATGAGTCGAGTAGTGCGATCAACTGAGCGATGACTTCGGCATTAAAGGCATTAGCTTTATCCGGACGGCATAAGGTGACAGAGGCGACGCCATGGTGATCAATATCCGCAATGACATCCGGAGTTAGCGAGTCTGAAGATTTATTTACCATAGGTCACATCCTGAATATACCAAACTGACTGTCGGCAATGGGGGCTCGAAGAGCCACTTTAAGCGCTTGAGCTAATACCTGACGCGTGTGTTTGGGATCAATGATACCGTCGTCCCATAAACGGGCGCTGGCATAATAAGGGTGGCCTTGTGTATTGTATTGCTCAAGAATTTGCTGACGAAATTGCTCGGCGTCCTCAGTCGCCCATTCTTGTCCCTGACGTTGCATTACCTGCTGCTTTACTTGAGTCAGAACACCAGCAGCTTGCTCTCCACCCATGACTGAAATACGCGCATTTGGCCACATCCACATTAGGGTGGGATCGTAGGCGCGACCACACATGCCATAGTTTCCTGCACCATAAGAACCGCCAATGATGATGGTAAACTTAGGCACATTTGCACAAGCCACCGCCATGACCAGCTTGGCTCCATTCTTGGCAATTCCTCCTTCTTCGTATTTTTTTCCGACCATAAAACCAGTGATGTTTTGCAGGAATAGAAGCGGCACCTTACGTTTGGCGCATAATTCGATGAAGTGAGCCCCTTTTTGCGCAGACTCTGAAAACAAAATGCCGTTATTAGCGACAATACCAATCAACTGACCTTCGATACGAGCAAAGCCACACACGAGTGTTGTACCGAATAGGGCTTTAAACTCATCAAACTCAGAACCATCGACGATACGAGCAATGACTTCACGAACATCAAACGAGAGACGAAGATCAGAGTTAACCACGCCGTAAAGCTCTTCGCTTTTATAGCAGGGTGGAGATATCTGTTGGCTTGCTGGGTCCGCTTCTATCTCACAGTGCAAATTGGTGTTGGCTACCGCTTGCCGAGCCAGTTGCAGTGCATGATGCTCATCTTCCGCATAGTAATCAGCAACCCCTGATTTACGGCAGTGAACATCTGCGCCACCCAGTTCCTCATCAGTAACAATTTCACCTGTGGCGGCTTTGACTAAAGGAGGGCCGGCAAGAAAGATGGTACCTTGTTGTTTTACAATGACTGAAACATCGGCCATCGCTGGAATGTAAGCCCCACCTGCAGTACATAGTCCAAGTACTAGCGCAATTTGTGGTATCCCTTTGGCAGACATGCGTGCCTGATTGAAAAATATCCGACCAAAGTGGTCTCGATCCGGAAAAACTTCAGCCTGATGGGGTAAATTGGCACCACCTGAATCAACCAGATATACACAGGGAAGTCGGCAGCGCTCGGCGATTTCCTGAGCCCTGAGGTGCTTTTTAACCGTAAGTGGGTAATAGGTACCACCTTTAACCGATGGATCATTGGCAATCACCATGCATGACAGTCCGTTGATTTTCCCAATACCAGCAACGACACCAGCGCAAGGTACGTTCTCTTCATAAACTTGCCAGGCGGCAAACTGGCCAATCTCAAGAAATGGCGTATCGGCATCGAGCAGTTGATCAATCCGTTCTCGCACTGGCAATTTGCCCTTTTTACGTTGGTGCGCGAGTGCCTTTTCACCACCTCCAAGCTTGATCGACGCTATATCAATCTCTAATTGGTTGACTAAGCCAGACATAGCGTCGAAATTCTTGAGATAGAGTGGAGCTTCGGTGTTAATTTTTGATTTAATAACCGCCATGCTGCCCCCTTAACGAGATTCTTCAAACAGTTCGCGACCGATCAGCATACGTCTGATTTCGGACGTGCCAGCGCCAATTTCGTACAGTTTAGCGTCGCGAAGTAAACGACCAGCAGGGAACTCGTTGATGTATCCGTTACCGCCAAGTAGTTGGATTGCATCGAGGGCTATCTGAGTGGCGAGTTCAGCACTATAGAGAATAACCCCAGCCGCATCTTTCCGGCTGGCGTGTCCGCTATCGCAGGCATTAGCAACAGCATACACATAGGCACGAGCAGCATTAGAGCGGGTGTACATATCGGCCACTTTCGCTTGTACCAGCTGAAACTCACCAATTGAGCGGCCAAACTGTTTACGGTCATGGACATAAGGTATGACAAGGTCCAGACAGGCTTGCATAATGCCGAGTGGACCTGCAGCGAGAACAACGCGTTCGTAATCCAGACCACTCATCAGCACTTTGACCCCTTGGTTGACTTCGCCCAAGATGTTTTCGATGGGTACCGGACAGTTATTGAAGACTAATTCGCATGTATTTGATCCACGCATACCAAGCTTGTCGAGTTTCTGTGCATGCTGGAACTGGGAGACGGATCTCTCGACGATAAAGGCGGTTATGCCATGAGAGCCTTTGTCAGGCTCCGTTTTTGCGTACACCACAACGACATCTGCATCAGGACCATTGGTGATCCACATTTTAGAACCGTTTAGTAGATAGTGATCGCCATTGAGCTCGGCCTTAAGCTGCATGCTAATGACATCAGAACCCGCATTCGGCTCACTCATCGCAAGGGCGCCAACGTGGCTACCGTCGATGAGTTTAGGCAGAAACTTTTCGCGTTGCTGCTGATTGCCATTACGAAATATCTGATTCACACACAAATTGGAGTGGGCGCCATAACTGAGTGCAACTGAAGCTGAAGCGCGACTTATCTCCTCCATTGCGACCACATGAGCCAGATAGCCCATCCCGGCACCGCCGTATTGTTCAGACACGGTAACGCCAAGCAGACCCATCTCGCCGAGAAGTGGCCATAATTGATTGGGGAAAGAGTTGGCCTGGTCTATTTCCCCAGCAAGAGGAGCAATTTGTTGCTGAGCGAAGCTATTGACGTGCTCGCGCAACAAATTGATTGATTCATCCTGACCAAAGTTGAGTGGAGTGTATTGGCTTGTCATGACGCCTCCGATAATCGGTTCAAAACGTAGATTTCGAAGACGGTTTGGACGTTTAACTTATTGAGAGTCCACAACTAATGCTTGTTGGCAACGCGCTCTGGCGATATTGAGGTCATCAAGCATACTGTTAATGTCTTCGAGCTGGCGCAGCAGCACCGCTTCCTTTTCATCAATGATTTTCAGCATTTCTGTTAGCTGAGTTTCACCTTGGTGCGTGTCATACAATTCGAACAATTCACGAATCTCAGCCAGAGAAAAACCGAGACGCTTACCACGCAAAATAAGCTTCAAACGGGTTTTGTCACGGCGGTCGTAGATTCGCATGCTGCCTTTACGTTCGGGATGAATCAGGCCTTCATCTTCGTAAAAGCGGATGCTTCGAGTCGTGACATCAAATTCTTTGGCAAGGTCGCTAATCTTATATTTTTCCACTGAATAAACTTTCCTGTGCATTGCTAAATTGGGGCTAAAAAATGGCAGGTAGTTATGGTCTTTGATTTCATCTACCCGCGAGAATGGTTTTATTTCGTTTCTTTACGTTTACGTAAATGTTAGTGCTATGCTTACGTAAACGTCAAGAAATTAAGCCAGCTTAAAAAGGGGCGTCGAATGGAACAGAAACAGATATGGATAGTGTCGGCTAAGAGAACGCCAATCGGTCGCTTTCAAGGAGCACTGAGCAAGTTTACTGCGCCACAACTCGGTGGTATCGCCATTCGCGCTGCATGTGACCAGTCTGGATTACAGCCGGAGAGCATTGACGAAGTTTTTATGGGGTGCGTGCTCCCCGCAGGCTGCGGACAAGCTCCGGCAAGACAGGCGGCATTGGCGGCTGAGCTACCGTTGAGCAGTGGCTGTACTACGGTCAACAAGGTGTGTGGCTCTGGGATGAAATCAGTAATGTTGGCGCATGACTTAGTCCTTGCTGGCAGCATACAGTGCGCGATTGCTGGTGGAATGGAGAGCATGACCAATGCCCCTTATTTACTTAAAGAGTCGCGCAACGGAATGAGGATTGGTCATAAAACCACGTACGACCATATGTTCCTGGACGGCTTGCAAGACGCATACGAAGGCGAATTAATGGGCGTTTACGGCCAGCAAATCGCTGACAAATATCAGTTCACTCGTGAGCAGATGGATGAGTGGGCAACTCAGTCCGTAGAACGCGCTTTAGCGGCACAGAGTCAAGCGATGTTCGAGCATGAAATGGTGACTGTCGAGATTTCAAACGGCGAGCCACTCAATTACGACGAGCTTCCCCCTTCAATCGATTTATCCAAGATAACCAAGTTAAAGCCTGCATTTGCTCCGGATGGGACGATAACCGCTGCAAACTCAAGTGCCATATCTGATGGTGCTTCAGCTCTGGTTGTCATGAACAGTGACAGTGCGAAACGCCAAGGCATCAAACCACTGGCGATAATCAAAGCCCACGCCAGTCATGCGAGAAAGCCAGCAGAATTTACTACGGCGCCAGTGTACGCAATCAAACAGCTTCTTTCTGATTTGGATTGGGAAATTGATGAGGTTGATCTGTGGGAGATTAACGAAGCTTTTGCTGTCGTTACCCAGATAGCCGTGCGCGAACTTAACCTTGACCAAAACAAAGTGAACATCAAAGGCGGCGCATGTGCGTTGGGTCATCCAATTGGTGCAAGTGGTGCGAGAATTCTAACTAGCTTGATTTATAGCCTGAGACAGCTGCAGTCCTATGGTGTCGATGGTGATGCAAGTAAACGCAAAGTGATGAAAGGCGTCGCGGCGATCTGCATAGGTGGTGGCGAAGCAACCGCGATCGGTATCGAAATCCCGTTATAAAGATGCGAAACAATTGAAAAGGAAATCATGATGACACAGTCAGTCAGTTTATTTATTGGTGGTGAATTCTGTCAGTCTGAAACGAGCGATTGGATAGATGTCACTAATCCTGCGAGCAATGACATCATCGCAACCTTGCCCTGTGCAACTGAGGACGAAATGGAAAGGGCGATAGACAGTGCCCTGCAGCAGTTTAAGTTGTGGAAAGAGGTTGCTGTGTCAGACCGAGCGCGCTTGATGCTCAGATATCAGCATTTGCTCAAAGAGCACCATGATGAGCTGGCGGAACTGTTATCGAAGGAGACCGGTAAAACCACGGTCGATGCTAAAGGCGATGTTTGGCGCGGTATCGAAGTGGTCGAGCAAGCAGCCAATATCGCCAGCAATATGATGGGGGAAACCGTAGAGAATGTTGCGACTGACATTGATACCTACTCACTGATTCAGCCGTTAGGTGTATGCTGCGGTATCACACCTTTTAACTTCCCGGCCATGATCCCGCTCTGGATGTTCCCGATCGCCATTGCGGCGGGCAATACGTTTGTCCTTAAACCTTCTGAACAAGTCCCACTAACAGCGATGCGCCTCGCTGAACTGTTTGAACAGGCAGGCGCGCCAAAAGGTGTGTTACAGATTGTTCATGGTGGTAAAACTCAGGTCGATTATCTTCTTTCTCATCCGACGATCAAGGCCATCTCGTTTGTTGGTTCAGTTCCGGTAGCTAAATATATCTACCAGACAGGGACTTCCCATAACAAGCGCGTTCAGGCCTTTGCTGGTGCGAAAAACCATATGGTGGTGATGCCTGACGCCAACAAAGCTCAGGTGATCAGTAATCTGGTTGGTGCCTCAGTGGGAGCGGCAGGTCAACGTTGTATGGCTATATCGGCAGCGGTATTCGTCGGTGAATCAAAACAGTGGATCGATGAACTCGCGACAGAAATGGCCAAAGTTAAGCCTGGTGTCTGGAATGATCAGGCGGCAGGGTACGGGCCGCTAATCAGCCAGCAGGCGAAAGCGCGAGTCATTGGCCTTATTGACGAAGGAAAAGCGCAGGGAGCGAAGTGTCAGCTTGATGGCAGCCAATGCAGTGTCGAAGGCTATCCGGATGGAAACTGGCTGGCGCCAACCTTGTTTAGCGGTGTGACGACCGATATGTCGATCTACCAGCAAGAGATTTTTGGTCCGGTTCTGGTCTGTCTTGAAGTCGATACTTTAGAGAAGGCGATAGAGCTAATTAATAACAACCCTTATGGTAACGGTACCTCGATTTTTACCGCCAGCGGAGCTGCTGCTCGAAAGTATCAACATGAGATTCAGGTCGGTCAGGTCGGGGTCAATGTGCCTATTCCTGTGCCATTACCGTTCTTCTCTTTCACTGGCTGGCGCGCAAGCTTCTATGGTGACCTGCATGCTTATGGCAAACAGGCGGTGCGTTTTTACACCGAAACCAAAACAGTCACAGCACGATGGTTTGAAGATGATATCCCAAGCGGGCCAAACATGACGATTCAACTACGTTAAGGAGTCGCTATGGATTTTGAACTCAACGATGATCAAAAAGCGTTTGCTGATATGGCAAGTCAGTTTGCTCGCGACAAACTTATGCCAATGGCGGCGGAGTGGGATGAGCAGCAGACTTTTCCGAAGCAGATACTAGCCGAGGCAGGTGAGCTGGGCTTTCTCAGTCTCTACACTCCTGAACAAGCTGGTGGTCTGGCACTAAGCCGACTGGACGCCTCGCTGATTTTTGAACAACTGGCGATGGGGTGCACTTCAACGACGGCTTTTATGACTATTCATAACATGGTGACCTGGATGGTGGGGAGTTTTGGTACTCAGGCGGCGATAGAGAGTTACTGTCCTAAGCTGATTAGTGGCGAGTGGCTAGGCTCATACTGCTTGACTGAGCCTAATGCAGGTTCAGACGCCGCCGCACTGACTACATCGGCAAAACTGACCGAGCAGGGTTATGTATTGAATGGCGCTAAGGTGTTTATCTCCGGCGCGGGTGACACTGATGTACTCGTGGTGATGGCGAGAACCGGAGAAGCTGGAGCGAAAGGTATTTCGGCCTTTATTGTGCCTGCAGATAGCCAAGGGATCAGCTACGGTCGAAAAGAACCGAAAATGGGTTGGAATAGTCAGCCGACGCGCAGTATCAGCTTTGACAATGTTGTTGTACCGGTTGAGAACTTGCTCGGTGAAGAGGGACAGGGGTTTACCTTTGCCATGAAAGGCCTTGATGGCGGGCGGATAAACATCGCGACTTGCTCAGTGGGCACAGCTCAACAAGCGCTTAATCAAGCAACTCAATACCTGAAAGAGCGCAAGCAATTTGGACAGCCACTGGCTCAGTTTCAGGCTCTACAATTCAAGTTAGCCGATATGGCAACCGAATTGGTCGCGGCACGACAAATGGTACGCCTTGCTGCAAGTAAGCTGGATCAAGGTTCTTCAGATGCAACTGCGTATTGTGCGATGGCCAAGCGTTACGCCACCGATATTGGATTCGCGGTTTGCGATCAGGCATTACAGCTCTATGGCGGCTATGGTTATATCAAAGAGTACCCAATGGAGCGTTACTTCAGGGATGTTCGTGTCCACCAAATTCTTGAGGGAACCAACGAAATCATGCGAATGATCGTCGCGAGACGGTTATTGCAAGAAGGGGCACAGCTACTTTAGGGGATAAGCAATAATGTCACAGCAACAAAATCGCTTAATAGAATACAAGATAGACAACCATGTCGCCGTG
This sequence comes from Vibrio brasiliensis LMG 20546, assembly GCF_000189255.1. Classification (GTDB taxonomy): domain Bacteria; phylum Pseudomonadota; class Gammaproteobacteria; order Enterobacterales; family Vibrionaceae; genus Vibrio; species Vibrio brasiliensis. Next base: position 36,768 of record NZ_AEVS01000109.1, read on the forward strand.
TTGACCATCAACAATCCTCCGGCTAACACCTGGACTCGCGATAGTCTGATAGAACTCAAACAGTTGGTACTTGAACTTAACGTTAGGCCGGACGTCTACGCGCTAGTGTTGACCGGACAAGGCGAGAAGTTCTTTTCTGCAGGGGCAGATCTTAATCTGTTTGCGTCAGGAGACAAAAGCATTGCAATAGACATGGCACAAGTGTTTGGGGAAGCCTTTGAAACTCTCTCTGCGTTTCGTGGCGTTTCAATAGCAGCAATCAATGGTTATGCAATGGGTGGTGGCTTAGAAGCCGCATTGGCGTGCGATATACGCATTGCTGAGCAGCAAGCACGACTTGCGCTACCCGAAGCCAAAGTCGGTTTGCTTCCTTGTGCCGGTGGCACCCAGAATCTGACCGCATTAGTCGGTGAAGGGTGGGCTAAGCGGATTATTTTATGCGGAGAGCAACTAGATGCCAATCAGGCGCTAACAATCGGATTAGTGGAAGAAGTCGTTGAACAAGGTCAAGCACTAAGCAGTGCCATCGCCTTAGCAGAAAAAGTGGCTAACCAGTCACCAACGTCTGTCACCGCTTGCAAAGAACTGATCCAAAACTGCCGCTCAAACTCGATTGTTCATGGACTGGTCAACGAGCGAGAACTGTTTATTCGCCTGTTCGATAGCTATGACCAGAAAGAGGGCGTAAATGCATTCTTAGAAAAACGTGCACCGCACTGGAAGAACAGTTAGGAGGAATGAGCATGAAGGATACCGTCCATTTCACTGAGTTAACCTGTAGCGACAATAGCCACAAAATTGCTGTTGCGACACTGGATAATGCAGCATCACTTAATGCGTTGACCTTCGACATGTTGGTAGCATTAAAAGACCAGTTGGAAATCTGGCACGAAGATGACGCGATTGTCTGCGTGCTGCTTGATGGCAGTGGAGATAAAGCCTTTTGTGCTGGTGGTGATGTGCGAACGATGCATAACGTAATGCGCGATAAAAGTCCTCAACAGGTACAAGAGTTCTGTACCACATTCTTTAGCGTCGAATATCAATGTGACTATCTTATCCATACCTACTGCAAGCCAATTATTGCCTGGGGACAGGGAATTGTAATGGGTGGGGGAATGGGACTGTACATGGGGTCTAGTCACAAAGTCGTTACGCCTGAGTCGAGACTGGCGATGCCAGAAGTCACTATCGGGCTCTATCCTGATGTTGGCGGAACCTGGTTCCTTAACCGATTAGATGCTGGTATCGGTATGTTCCTTGGTATGACGGGCATCATGGTTAATGCTGGCGACGCTCTCGAGCTTCATCTGGCCGACCATATTGCATTGGCGGAGCATAAATCGATGCTGCTCGATCAACTACAGATCGCGGATTGGGACTGTGTCGAAGATGCGTATGAAGTGGTCACCGAATTGTTAGAAAGCTTCGATGCACAAAGCAATCCTTATCGGCCAGAGCTGCAGATTATGCCCCATTTCCCACAGATACAGCAGGCATGTGATGCCGATAGTGCTCTTCAAGTGGTGGACAACATTCACGCATTGGAAGGCAGTGAAAAGTGGCTGGCGATTGCAAAAAGTAATCTTGCTTCCGGTAGTCCAATCACGGTCCACCTTTGTTACCGTCAGATGACGGAGTGCAATCAGTTGTCGTTGGCTGATTGCTTCAGAATGGAGCTTAATCTGTCAGTGAGAAGTGGTTTGCTCGGTGAGTTCCAGGAGGGTGTCAGAGCCCGACTCGTTGACAAAGATGGTCAACCGAAATGGCGTTACCCGAATGTAGCAGCGGTCGACTCCAAGGTTATTGATGAAATGTTTACCTCGCTCTGGAGTGAGCAAGCGCATCCACTGGCACAACTAGGCCACTACTAAAGGAGAAACAAGATGACAACGATCGCGTTTATTGGCTTAGGCAATATGGGGTCGCCAATGGCCCACAATCTTATTACTGCCGGGTTCAATCTACAGATATTCGATCTGGTAGAAGAGTTGACTCGTCCACTGGCAGAACAGGGGGCTATGGTGTGTCATTCATTGCAACAAGTGGTCGAGAACGCTGATGTGGTGATTACCATGTTACCTGCCGGAGAGCACGTTAGGTCAGTTTACCTCGGCAATGAAAACGATTCGGGGCTGTTGAGCTATGTAGCACCAGGTACGCTTATGATTGACTCTTCGACAATAGACCCTGAATCAGCGCGAACGGTCGGCAGCGCAGCGCAGAAGCAAAGTCTAGAGTTTGTCGATGCACCGGTTTCAGGGGGCGTAGCGGGTGCTAAAGCGGGGACATTGACCTTTATCGTTGGTGCCAATGATGTGGCATTTGAGCATGCCGAGCAGGTACTCAAGCATATGGGTAAGAACATCTTTCATGCTGGTGGCATAGGCAGTGGCCAAATGGGCAAAATCTGTAACAACTTAATGCTTGGTATATTGATGTCCGGTACCTGTGAAGCCCTTACCTTAGGTATAGATAACGGGCTGGATCCTAAAGTGCTGTCTAACATCATGTTACAGAGCTCGGGGAGAAACTGGGCCTTGGAGCTTTATAACCCTTGTCCCGATGTGATGGAAACATCGCCGGCATCAAACAACTATCAACCGGGTTTTATGAGTAAGCTGATGCTCAAAGATCTGGGCTTAGGTATGGAAGCTGCTGCCAAGAGCCAGTCATCGGTACCTATGGGAGCGTTGGCGCGTAACCTCTATGCACTTCACAACGCCAATGGTAATGAGTTACTCGACTTCTCCAGTTTGTTCGAGTTTTACCAGTCTAAATCGGAATAACAAAAGGGTTAAATCGATGGAGTTAAGAGAAAGCGTTATAGCGATTACTGGAGCAGGTCAGGGATTGGGGCAGATGATGGCAATCACTCTCGCTCATTATGGAGCAGAGCTGGCATTAATGGATGTTAACGAGCAAGCGTTAAAAGAGACTCAAGATCAGTGCCATATGTTAGGCGTTAAAGCCCTGACGTACTGTGTTGATGTCACCAGCGAAGGTCAGGTTGAACAAGTTTTCGGTGACATTGTCACTGATTTTGGTCGCCTGGATGGTTTGATTAATAACGCTGGGATTCTGCGTGACGGGCTGTTAGTCAAAGTGAAAGACGGTCAGGTGAGTAAGATGTCACTTGAGCAGTTCAATTCGGTGATAAACGTTAACCTGACAGGGACTTTTCTATGTGGGCGAGAAGCGGCATTAAGAATGATTGAAACCAATTGTCATGGCGTGATCATCAACATCTCCAGCGTTGCTCGTGCGGGTAATATCGGTCAAACCAATTACGCGGCATCAAAAGCTGCGGTGGCAACATTAGCAACCACTTGGGGCAAGGAGTTAGCCCGCTATGGTATTCGCGCAGCAGCTATCGCTCCAGGTGTAATCGAAACGCCAATGGCGGCTCAAATGAAACCAGAAGCGATAGCTCGATTAGAAGCTATGATCCCGGCGGGTAGAATGGGGAAGACATCTGAGATTGCCAATACAGTGAAGTTCATATTTGAAAATGATTATATCAACGGCAGGGTAATTGAAGTCGATGGTGGGATACGAATGTAACTGAATGTTCTGGTGTACTTTGTCGGTAATTACTTAGTTTAGTAAGTTATCAGAACATCTAATTGAAAAGTTGAAACCTGTTGCTTACACTCAAATGTAAGCGTGCATATAGAAATAATAACAACAGTTGAAGTATCAAGGTGTGCGTGACTATTTTGGGTCTTAACGCGTTAGCTGGCGATTCCTCAAATCAAAAAAGCGGACTTGAGCACTCCGCGAGGGGTTGTCGTTATGAAAATCGCAACAAAAATGGTGTTGGCTTCAACACTATTATGTTCTTTAGCCGTTGTCGCAACGGGCATCATCGTCGGTTGGCGATCATCGGGTCTTTCCGAAAGTGCGCTTTATCAGCGTGCAAACAGTCAATTAATATCTGTACGAGAGATTAAGAAAAACGAAATAGAGAACTATTTCAATCAAATCGCAGGGCAGGTAGTGACTACTGCTAATGCGGTCGGCGTACAGGATGCCATCAGCCTGTTTACTGAAGCCTTTGCCAACTACCCTGTTGATGGGGTGAGTGACGGTGATATCGGTAAATTGCGTGATTACTACCAAACCAGTTTTGGTGCTACCTACCGTCAGTCAAATTCAGGTCAGTCTGCAGGCGAGATAGATAAGCTAAACAGACTCTCTGCCACTTCCAAGGCCCTTCAGGCCAGATATATTGGTACAAATCCTAATCCGTTAGGTGAAAAACACCAGATGATGAGTGACTCTCTAGGCACGGAATACGATAGAGTACACAGCATCTATCATCCAAGTTTCAAAGGTTTTCTTGAGCAGTTTGGTTATTACGATATCTTTCTTGTCGATAGTCAGGGCTATGTTGTTTACTCAGTATTCAAGGAGCTGGATTATGCAACCAACCTGAATAACGGCGCGTATTCAAATAGTGGGTTGGCAAAAGCATATAAGCGGGCATTGAGTTTATCAGCCAATCAGTACCACTTAGAGGATTTTGAACCCTATTTCCCTTCTTATGAGGCGGCGGCATCTTTTATTGCAACTCCGATTAAACGTGGCAACGAAACGCTAGGCGTACTGGTGTTCCAAATGCCAGTCGATGAGATCAATCGAATTATGACATTCGATGGTAACTGGAACTATGCTGGTCTTGGCGAAAGTGGCGAGACCTATCTGATTGGCCAGGATGGATTGTTGCGCAGCGAATCACGCTTCTTAATGGAGTCACCAGATGAATATTTCGCAGCCTTAAGCGAGGCGGGAGTGAGTTCGTCAGTGCTCAATCAGATACAGGCCAAAGAGTCGGCAATTGGCCGTCAGCCTGTTTCGACACAAACATCAAAAGCCGCATTGCAAGGGCAGAGTGGTTACGCTTCAATTTTTGACTATCGTAACGTCGAAGTGATGTCAGCCTATGCTCCGGTTACAGTGGCTGGACTGTCATGGGGTATCATTACTGAAATTGACCGAGGTGAAGCTTTACAGGACATTAGTACCCTCAATAATGCAGTAATAATGACGGTCGTAACCAGCATCATTGTGGTTGTGATTTTGTCGATTGTGATCTCCTATTTCCTTGGTAGTAGTATTGCGAGACCGATCAGCTCAGCAAGCCGAAAAATTCAACAAATTAGTGCAAATAACGACCTGACTCAACGCCTCAAAGTCGAAGGCAAAGACGAAATGACCGACCTAGCCGTATCGTTAAACGGCTTGTTTAGTCATCTGCAGGACATCATCGGCAAGTTTGGTCAGGCAACCAACAACCTCAACAGTAATACCCAGAGCATGGCGGGTAATATGAATAACACCCGAGACTCTGTAGCAGACCAGAATGCCAGAACTGAAACGGTCGCGACGGCAGTCAATCAAATGAGTGCATCGATTTCTGAAGTCGCTCAGTTTGCTAATCGGGCAGCAGAGTTTGTTAAACAAGCAAATGACACCGGTAGCGAAGGCGTGCAAATCGGACAAAACCTGGGCGAAGAAATCTCGCGTTTGGACGCTGAAATGCAAACTGCGGTAGCTGCCATTGAGCGACTCAATAATGAAACTAACTCTATTGCTGAAGTACTGGATGTTATTCAAGGTATTGCCGAACAAACCAACTTGCTGGCGTTAAACGCAGCGATCGAGGCTGCCCGTGCTGGTGAGCAGGGACGTGGTTTTGCTGTCGTAGCAGATGAAGTGCGATCTTTAGCGGGGCGTACACAAGCCTCTACTGAAGAGATTCGCGGCAAAATAGAATCGCTACAGCGTGAAACTCAAGGCGTGTCAACGAGTATTCAAAATGCCAACTCCACGGTTTCACAAGGGGTGACGACTTGTGATGAAAATACTCAAATGCTTGAGCAAATCGTGAGTATGTTGAATGAACTTAATGAAATGAACGTACAAATCGCCGCGGCGACTGAAGAGCAAAAAGCAGTAACCGATGAAATCAGTGGCAGCATCACTTCGATTGCGGACGCTTCAGCGTCGGTATCCGTTCAGGTTCAGGATGCTGACGACGTGTTGCAAGGTATTTCGAACGAAGCCGAGCAACTAAACTCTGAGGTCACTCAATTCAAATACTAACCAGTTAAGGCCGTTCAGTACCGACGATTAGAGGATTAATTGTCGGCACTGTACGCCTTTCTTTCTAACACTCCATATTATAAAGTAATCCTAAATCAATGGAGTACTGACAAATATGGAACTACACGCTTTCCTCGATAAACTTTCGACATCACCTGATAGCATTCAATTTGAAGAGACCATGGCGGTAATTGAAGCCAACTATCTTTTTACCCCAACTGCCTTTACTAATGGTGATACCAAAAACCAGGCTGACCAAAATAACGGCTCTTGTAAGATCTTTGCCTTTGCGCAGCTTAACCAACTAGAGCCAGCGGCTGCATTGGCGTGCTTTGGTAATTTTTATCGTGTTGATGTGCTGGGCAATCCACAAGGGGATGACCATGCAAATATCCGCAACTTCATCAAATATGGATGGCAAGGTATTGCATTCGAAGGTGAAGCACTCAGTGCAAAAGCATAATTAAAAGGAGCTGCGTGCTCCTTTTGTTCTTTTTGGAGTCATGGTATGAACAACCTACAACTGGCTAAGTTTCTCGACACCTTTGTTAGCGCAGAGTCTGGTTATCCGTTTGGTCCAGAGGCATTAGTCTATAAAGTGAAAGGAAAGATGTTCGCGATTCTCGCAATGCGGGAGGGGCGTGAATATGTGACGTTAAAAGTTGTTCCGGAAGATGGAGAAGTACTGACCAGCCAGTTCAACGATATTACCCCGGGCTATCACACTAATAAGCGTCATTGGATAACCATCTATTATCCCGGAGATGTGGAAGATGGCTTAATTGAAGACTTGTGCGAGCGTTCTTACGAGTTGGTGGTGAAAAAACTTCCTAAGTCACAGCAGGCAACACTCGGTGTATAGGCCACTTCGCTGAGTAATCGCTGTTCATTTAGATCAAACAAGCACCATATTGCTTCAAAACCCAGCAAACAAAATAAAAAGTGATATTTTTATTTGACTCTCATCGCTCAATCCGTAAAGTATGCAGCGAACGCAACGGTGGGTAACCTAAAGCGTTGAAAGGAAA